>QIGM01000557.1 GCA_003230795.1 bacterium | reverse complement strand
GGAAGAGCTAAGGCTTTGTGGCGGTAACACTGACAATGAAACGAGCGTTCATACAAATTGCTACCTTCTTGGTACTGCTCTTCTTTGTCATGCTTGTGCGCTTTCCCTACCACGAATACGGTGTGAAATTGTTCGACTCTCTTCGCGAGACGCTTCGTTCTCAAGGAATACTACTGGAAGCGAAGGACATTCAATTCGCTTTCCCAGCCCAAGTCCGTTTTGACGAAATTAGTCTTTTACTGCCTCATCGGAAAATCCCTATCCCCCTTCACGCTTCAAAGGCTGAGTTAGACCCCGATTTTTTGTCACTTCTTTTCCTAAACGGAGTTCTTCAAAGCAACATACAGGCTTACGACGGCTCCTTAGATTCAAAGCTAACCTATTCACTCTTTGGTGGCAGCGCCGCAGTAGAACTCAACGGCGAAAGACTACGACTGGAACAACATCCCCTGATGTCAGCAAACGGAGTATCTGGTTTGTTGCGCCTAAAGGGCAACGCAGATTTAGAATCAGTCGAAGGCCGTTCTGAAAAGTCGCCTGTAATGAAGATTCGGCGAGGCAAGCTCTTCGTGCAGTTAGAGGACGGTGCGTATCAAGGTACCTACAAGGTTGCGGGTCTCGTCCCAATACCCAAACTAACAGATGTCAGATCTGAGCTTATTTTGAACAACACCGAAGCTGCCACGGAGATTGAAAAATTCGATTTTTTCTCATCCCTCGGTCAAATGTCAGCCAGTGGCGAATTAAAGCCTCAAAACGACAACGAGGGATTTGAGATTAAGCTGACAGGGTCTATCTCCTTAACAGCTGAAGGCGAGAAAACAGTTGGAGCTTACCTCGCGCTCGCTGCCGGTCTATCACCAGATCGAAGTCAGCGGAATTGGAGCTTTACCTTCTCCCAAAATGGACAAAATGGAGCTCCAATTTTCAAGGCCGTGCCTCTTTAATGCTGCACCTAACAATCAGTATTTTCGATAAGATCAAAGCCAATCCCATTCGGCTTTTGGCACTCAGTCCACCGCAGCACCCCAGTTCTTACCGCTGAGGCGTAGTTTGTGGGGCCGTATCCAGTTCTAATGAGCGATAAGGTATAGAAACCATTGACTAAACATAAAGTATCAGATATAGTGATACCATGAAGCCACTTAAGATCATCAAAGAATTCGATAGCTTTCTTGCTACGCGTGGAGTGCCCTTCGAGGCTATTTGCATTGGGGGCACAGCTTTGGCGCTATTGGGTCTCATTACCCGAGAGACGCAAGATTGTGACGTACTCGTGCCTGAAATTTCGGATGAGATAAAGCAGCTCTCGGAGGAGTTTGCGAAGCAAATGATGGAGGTCGGAATGGAGCTCAAAGAGTCTTGGTTTAATAACGGCCCAGCATCGCTGATACGCGATTTACCTGAGGGTTGGCGAGAACGTACTCAGCTAGTCTTTGAAGGCGAAGTGCTTCGGCTCCAGACTTTAGGAAGGCAAGAGCTTTTAATGAGTAAGTTGTTTGCACTTTGTGATAGAGCAATCGATCGTCCTGATTGTATTGCTTTGGCTCCAAGTCAAAGTGAATTACAAATCACCCTTTCCTGGCTAGAGGCTCGAGATGGCAACCCAATGTGGCCGGAGCATGTAAGAGAGATAATAGCAGACTTAGCAAAGGAGCTTGGGTATGAGCTTTAAGCGAGAAATTATACCAGCGATGCTGCCCACAGGTGAACGTCTAACAGCTCAATTAATTGGCATTGGTTTTCGCCTGCAAGGCGAAGCTATTGCAAATGCGAACATCGAAGATAGTATTTTTGCCGCCTCGATTGAGGGTATAGCAGGTGATTATCGTGTCCTATCGCTTTTGGTCGATTGGTTTGACATTCATTCAGAGAGAGTGTTAGCAGATAGATTGTATCATCTTGCCTTGGGTAGTTCTCAAAAACGGGTGCGTGTTTTTTGGGCAGCAATGGCTCAAAGGAAAAGTACGGATAGACGTTTCTTAAAGTTTGCGGGCCTTCATAGCGGTAAGCGAATTGACTTGCTACCTAAGGGCACAAAGTTTCATATCGCACGTAGTGGAGAGGATGAACGGTTTGTCGGAACAGCGCTACGGGTGCCTGAAGGGGCAGGCCTTCGACGTAGGCCGTCGGATGTTCTCTCACCTTCTAGGCTAGCGAGTGTTCACCTGCCCTACTACTACCGCCTGCTTATAGGGCCTACTTACAGGGCAAATATGTGGGCTCACCTTGAACTGGATACGGATCTCAGCACGGCAGAGCTTGCGCGACGATGCTACGGTTCCTTTGCCACCGCTTGGCACGTGAAACGCGAGTGGAACATTCTTAAAGAGGCTGCGTAGACCGGTAGTGTCCAGTATTCGGTTTTCCGAAAAAGATTAACCGCTGAGACGCAGAGGTAGCCTGCTGAAACACTCTCAATTTTTAAAGGAGGAAGCTCACCGCAACCGTCACTTAACCCAAAAACAAATAAAAAAATTCTCCGACGACTATTCTGTAATCTTTGAGAGCCTCATTCGTCAAAGAATTATCAAACAAGTGACGGAGGAGAATATGAGCTTAGCCTACGATTTTACTGCGCAAAGAGAATCGGCTACTGCAAAGCCGAACAACCCTGAGCATGAGTTGCTAGTAGCAATTCTTGATCGCGCAGTGCTTGATTTTTACAGTAACCGAGACGTCCTTAAAGGCCCTGCTGAAGAGTGGTTATTCGAAGCGGAAGACGATGATGGTATGTTCTCTTTTGAGTGGATTTGTCAGCATCTCAACTTAAATACAGGCGCCGTCAGAAAGAGAGTTTCCGACTTAAAGCTATCGAGCAATTTCGCTCAATCCCATAGATGGCTG
>QIGM01000322.1 GCA_003230795.1 bacterium | reverse complement strand
GCTTGAGCGTGGCTATAAGGGCGACGGCACTCCACCTGAGATTCCAGAAGACTTCCGTGTTGATACCTCTATGCGCTACATGGAAGCTTACGAGAAGATTACCGGCCAGAGCTTCACTGGCAAGGTTGGCTCACAGAAAGAGGCTATCATCGAGATCGTCAAAGAGCTCGCATAGTTAGAAATAAGACCTCTGTTTTGTCATTAACTCCTTAATTTTATAGGAGAAATGCCGCTCGGCCGTTTCTGGTGCCAAATTATCAAGATTTTTCGGGATCTTGTCGATTTTCTACTACAGGAACACGCTCATTTTCATCTCTAGAATTGAAACGCACTAAAGATGAGCGAGTGTTGTACAGCCGGACGCTCTGCCAACAGCAGTAGCGATCCCGCTTAAGCTAAGGAAGCTGTAAGTAGTGAGCATTTCGATTCGGACAAATACCGCGTCACTTCGGGCGCAACAGAATCTCGCGAAGCATTCCGCTGCTCTTAATTCGACTTTCGAACGACTCAGCTCTGGACTCCGCATCAATAGTGCATCAGATGACGCAGCCGGACTCGCTCTTGCGGACTCTCTTCGCGCAGACCAGCGTATCGCTGACGCTGCCGTTCGAAACTCCAACGACGGCATATCTCTCTTAAGCATAGCAGATAGCGCAATGGCGGAGATCGGTAACTTACTCACCAGAATGGCGGAGCTTGCTGAGGGCGCTGCAAACGGGGTGGAAACAAGTACGACTCGCTCATCAGCACAGGCGGAGTTTTCAGCGCTCGGTAGCGAAATCACTCGTATTGCACGATCCACTGAATTCAATAGTCTCACCTTACTTTCGAACAGTAGCAGTGTTAGTTTCCAAGTTGGTTTAGACTCAAGCTCTAATTCACAAATTTCGTTTGCGGGCGTTACCGCAACGCTCGAGCAGCTACAGCTCGGCTCAGGCGCTGAGGTACTTACTTATTCTCTAAACGCTGCAAGTGATTCGGCTGGTCAAGCAGCAGCAATTACTGCGCTCGCAGCCGTGACCGCTGCGGTGGATCTACTAAGCAGCGAGCGTGGCACAGTCGGCGCTATTGAAAGCCGGCTCACCTATGCCGTATCAAATCTTGGAAGTCTTAGAGTGAATCTTGCGAATGCCGAGAGAAATATTCGTGACGCCGATATCGCTTTCGAAGCGGCTGAACTAGTTCGCTTGCAAGTTCTACGAGACGCTAGTGTTGCAGTCCTTGTACAGGCAAATCAGCAACCCGAAATCGCCCTTGCCCTGCTGGCTTAGCCAAAAGGCGTGGCGTCTGAACGAAAATCACACATTCCGACGACTATACGCGAACGATACTGCAAGTTTCAGTTTCCTCATCGAAACTTATGCTCGCTGAACCTTTTTCGAGTTGCTTAGTTACAATTTCAATCTTTTCATCGAGAGAATAGTTCGTATCTCCGTAGTCCGTTCCCTCTCGCAGAACATAGTCTTCAATGACACCTCGCAAAGCCTCCGCACTTAGTTTCTCAAAAGGAATTAACATAGTTCCTGTGTGGAAAATCCAATTTTGGCCAATCTCGGCAAAACGGAAGATTGTAAAAATGCTCATTTACAGTAGTAAACTCCGCTTTTTCCAATTTCCGTTTTGCCGACCTTGGCTCAAAATTGAATTTCCACACAGGAACTAACATAAGGCACCCATTAAAACATCGCGTCTATCAATACTCGTAAAAGCACTACTCCTAGGATCAAAATTAGCAGACCAGCTGCTGCGCGAAACATTCGCTTCCAAATAGCCAAGCCAATCAATAGGGCACAGGCAGCAACGAAGTAGTCGCCTGGGGACTCGCGAACGATGTTTAGATAATCTAGGATGAAGGATTTTATCGGGTCGGTATTCTCAACAGCCTCTTCGTTCGACACAAGCTCCTCGGCCGCAGCACAAAAGAGTGCGCTAAACTGCAAAACAAGCCAGGTGAATAGGCCATAAACCAAATATCTTCCAAGACAAAAGAAGCGCCTTAGGCGCAAAGCCATGGCTGTTGCAGAAAAGATAGTTCTATTTTTTTTATGAATCGAAATCGCCGAAGTCACTACCAAAGAACAAAGAAACAAGCGCGCGAAGAATAAATGAGCCTACGGCAACCACAAGCATGCCGAGCGCAGCACGGTATGCGCCCATTGCTGCAGCAATAATTGCTATTAGCCCCGCAACAATCATGACCAAGGCACCAAAAGCTCCTTCAATAAGCTTAAGCAGATTACCCACGGAGTTTCGAATTAAATCGTCGTCGAATCCGGCCTCAGAAAAGGAACCAGTTGGGCCGCCACCTTGCGCATTCGTAAGCTCTAGGCTGCCGCCTACCAACAAACTAAGTCCGAGCAAGAGCATCCCCGCGCCAGAGTGACGCTGTAGCATTAGCTCAAAACGAACAACAGAACTCAGGAACATAGAGCGAATAAAAGAAAGCAGATTCATGTCGCAACTCCGCACTTTTCAGGTAAGCGTTCAGGGTGTAAATAATTTCACTACAACCGGCCTAAGAAAGAGACATGCCTTGCAAGTTCGAATTGTCAAAAGCTGATCGCTTTTGGCAGTCTCTTGAACGCTTACTCTTCGTCACCCCCGGAATTGCTGCGCAATTCGCCCCCTGAGGGGGCTCTTCAGTAACAATATCGGCCTGAACAAATACCATTTCAAAAAAATCTAAAGTGATTTTCCCTAACTTATACATGTTCCCGGGCCAGGAATCCAAGCCAAAAGATATTTCGCACCTTTTCAGTCACTTAGCCTTAAGGGCCGAGAGGCTAATAACTTGGCCTAAGGTAGCCCAAGTACTATGTATGTAGAGAAGAACCTAAATCAAAGATCCTTGG
>QIGM01000231.1 GCA_003230795.1 bacterium | reverse complement strand
AAGGTTTGGCCAAAGAGGTTGATAAGAATGCCGCGAGCATCAAGCGGATGCTCGGTCCCGGCGGCAATCCAACTGCGGCCAATTTATCCGCCCTGCTCGTTTCTCTGAAAAATCAAGAAGGCGGTACATTTCAAGTGGGTATGACACGGTAAAAAAGTGCTGCCCCCGAAAGGCAATAATTACGCACTAGCCGACTTAGCGGTTGTTGTGGTACGGCTTTTGTTCATGATTGTTTGAGCTGTTTGGAGTGGGTTCTTCTGAAGCTGATCGATTCGTTCGCTCCACTTCTCCCATGTTTCATCAACGAGACGTTGCTGCCCAGAAGACCGAGCGTTGTCTAGCTCATTCTCATAGCCTTTGATTAACAAGAGGAAGTCTTCTCCGTCAGAGCCAACAGGAGCAATTTCTCTTTCAAGTCTCTTGAGTAATTTCTGAACGTTTGTCACAGGCACTCTTGCCTTATTCAGCCTTCTGAAATCCTTGATCAATCTCTTTATCGATCTGGTTGAAGAGTATTTTGTTGTTGTTTCTCTAGCCTCAGAAAGAGCCTCACGCAAGAAGTCACATATCTTACGGATATTATTTCGCAAGTGTACTACCTCCTCGTTGCCGGTATCTGCCAACAGGCTTGATACAGCAACTACAACTTCTTGAAACATTCCCATTTTGTCGAAATCACCATCCAATTCCGGCTGAATGTCTTTGAAAAGTTTTTTGGTGGACTCAGCTATACCGCTCTCACCAAATGACTGGCTTGAAAGTTGCTCGTTAATTGTGGCACCATGATTGCTCAGCGTTTCTGGCAACCATTTCTTAATGTACTCTTGAACGGCTTTCTTATAAAATGACAATGGAATGATGTCTTCTGTTGTGACAATTAAACCATTGTCGCCGAATGGGACAATCAAATCCCCCACCATTCCAATTTGCTCGCGTGGGAGTAGTGCCTTTGATGGCTTATCCGTTCGAATTATTCGATCAACTTCTTTCTTAGCAGCTGCATCCGAATCGAGTAGAATCGCCGTTGGCGGAATCGGCTCATCTGCCCAGCGTGATTGCTCTAATACATTTGAGACATTGCCGACTCCATCAGCTGACACAACTACTACGGAGTTCAAATCCAAGTACTCCCCGACATTCTCCGGCGTCGCAAATAGACGAACCAATTCAGTCAACACAAACTGATCGGTGGAACCCTCCAGCAGAATGTTGTCAGAGCCTAAGAAAAGGCTTGGGGCACTATCTATGCCTAACGCAGTACGTACAGGTTCATAACGTCGAGCTCGTGCTTGTTCAATGTACTGCGTGCCTTCTTCTGCATCTTCCTTTTTTACAACTTTGATTCTTCTAGGAAAATTGCGGTTGATGAGGTAAGGGGAATGTGTGGTGTAAACTAACTGGCAAGTTTGACTTGAAGTCTCTGGCCGAACTAATGATTCAAAGACTGCAAGCAGATTCCTCTGTGCCAGAATCGACAATGCCGAATCAGGCTCGTCCATGAGAATTATAGAGTTACTATTCCTGCCGGACATTTCCATGGCCAAAGCTTGAAGGTAATAACTCAGGAAATACTTTAACCCGGAACTTCGCTCATCAAACGTATAAATACACTCCGTCTTGTCATGTATTTCAAAGTAGATGACTCCGTCTTTGTAGTCGACTACAAGCCGAAACTGATCATCTTGATGCCAAAAATGAGAAAGATTAAGTAGATCGTCAATGCCTTCATTCCACTTGGCAATTTGACCTTCAACATATCCGCGATCTGCGGAAGAAAGACCGTAAATATATTTAAGCGTTGTTAGGTTGATACGTAGTATCTGCTTGAAAAGCAACATTTCCAGAGAGTATTCACTAGGTGCAACACTACCCAGAGTGTTGATGCTTTCCTTAGCCGTAGCAAGTGATTGTGCAAATGTTGATAGATTTTGTTGATCGGGAGCAATTAGAGATTGGACTTGTGCCACTGCTTTTTCCACAGAGGCACGGTCACGCAAGCCTGCAAATTGAAATCCTGAATCATATCCACGTATCAAATCTGCTAAGGCTATCTCGCTAGGCAATAAAGCTCCGGAGTCAATGAAACGCACTTTTGGCAAGAGAGAGCGAAGACTTGAAAGCTGGGTTTTGTCGATCAGAACGGGAGCTGAGTTGGGTTCAACAAAAACGGTAGCGGAGCATTCTGCACTCGGAGTAAGAATCACTGCAAAGCTAATCAACTTTTCTGAAGCGTTGACGTTTGCCAAGCCCTCCTGACCTATCGCTTTACATACAGCTGCAATCTCGGCGTCCTCGTCAAAAGCAAATTGCAGGCCGATATTAGGCCAAGCCTCGCAGTTGATTTTGCGAATTCCTGCGTAGTGACACAGGTCCGTTTGCGAGAACTCATCTTCCGGGGCTATTCCCTTTCCAGTAATGACTTTCTTGATCGCGTTGAGCAGATGTGACTTGCCGGTCTCGTTTGCACCAACGATCGTTGTTACATCGTCTTCGAGTGCAATTTCAATGAATGGAAAGGTTGCATCATCCGAACCAGAGGCCTTTAGCTCATTCCATGGCCTGAACCCTTCGGATTGGCCACGATCGAAGTGCTCACGGTAGTTGATATGGAAAGACTTATACCAACGAAGCAGTACTTTCTTTACTTTCATGATGTCGCCTTGCATAGGGTAGTGGGGCTTTCAATATACCCGCCCAACCCAAGTGACGCCATCGACGCAAAGCCCTCTGCCTCTTTTACCTGCCCTATCCTCCAAGGGTCCCCTATAGAGAAAGGTGATCTCATATGAATGAGCTGGTCTACCTTGCGTTCCTAGAGCCTATTGTCTCCTAGGGTGTTATGTCTCTTCAGT
>QIGM01000568.1 GCA_003230795.1 bacterium | reverse complement strand
GAATCAAGTTCTGCGTTGCTGCGAAGGTTCTCTACGCCCAAAGCTATTTGCTCAGGCGAAACGGTAGGCGCATTGCAAAAGAGTAGCACCAAGAGTTCTGGTGTGCAGCCAATTCGCTTGCAAATTTCTTCGTAGCCGTGTTTGTAGGCGTCTTCTCCTAGGGCTTCTTTGGTGCAGAGGTAGTCGGGGCGTTTTATGACTTCAACTCCACTTGCTTCTGCTAATGCCATTAGCTCTTCGTCATCGGTAGAGATGAAATTCCTTTCTACGACGCCCGAGCGCTTTGCGGCATCCATTGGGTACCAGGCCATTGGTCGACCAAGAACGGGATAAACATTTTTGCCAGGAAAGCCAACGCTTCCTTTTCGCCCTAAAAGTAGTGATGCAATCATATGTTCTTAACTAGATCTATGCTGGAACGTATTAGTAAAGGTTCTCAATCATATGTGGATTATGCAGTTCAATAAAGTTAGTTTTAGCTTGTTCTCGGCAAAGAATGTAGTCTTATGAGGAAATTTATACTCATCTCCAACTAGAGCATAAGCAGCTCTAAACCAGCACTCGAACCATATGAATATCGCGTACCAGACAGATAGTCTTCGAGATTACTACAGTAATAATCGGAATACTTGGGATCAGTTCTACCCATCCGAGCGTTGGGTATTCGAGAGAGTGCTTGGTTCTGCGAATGCTGGCCAGCACGTGCTAGATATTGGTTGCGCGACTGGTGGTCTCGCTCATGCTCTGTCTGAGCGGTATCCGATAAAAAAATACACCGGAGTTGATATCAATCCGGGTGTTATCGAATTTGCTAAACACGATGAATCTCATCAAGGAAAGGGGCGTTCTTTCTTTTGTGGAGATGTTTGTGATCCTCAAATTTCATCCTTTCTACGCGAAGAGAATCTCGAAGCTGGGGCCTATTCTGACGTTATTTCTCTCGGTTGTGCTGATTTTAACATAGAGCCAATGAAGATTATCTCCTCCTGTTGGGAGCAGGTTCGTCCCGGAGGTAATTTCATTCTTTCCTTGAGGATGACTTCTGGCGCAGGAGTGAACAGTATCGAGCAGAGCTATCAGTATATTAGTTTCTCTTCTGATGGAGCGAACGAAGACGAAGAGAAAGCCAACTACGCAGTTTTTAATTTCCAGGAAGCGATGTCTATTTTTACTTCCTTGAGCCCAACGCCCTCGGCCTTGCTCGGTTATGGGTATTGGGGTGCGCCTTCGATTGCAGCTCGCACTCCGTATGAACAGATCTTGTTTTCAGTGTTTTCTTTAAGAAAGCCTGCCGTTGGAGAGAGTGTAGCCTCTATGCAGACGGAACTGCATTTTCCAATCGATTTGTATAGTCATCGTGAAAAGCAGTAAAAATGGTGCCTGGCACCTTTTTTACGGGTTTAACTTTAGGATTCGAAGATGATCGCAGCTCTCATATGTGGACGAATCGACGAGCAGGCCTTTGGTGGTCGCAATACCTTTCCGCTCTTGGGACGGCCAATGATGGTCTACCCCTTGCTTGCGGCAACCAATGCCCAAGAAATAGACCGAGTGTTTGTAAGTACTGACTCTGAGCAGATAGCGCGAGTTGCCGAATTTCAGGGAGTCGAGGTCTTGAGGCGTGCCGAGCATCTTAGCGGGGCTGAAGCTTTGCTTGAGGATGTAATTGGGGACTCAATCGAAAGAATTCAGAACGAAACCGGTGACGAACTCGAGTATTTAGTCGTATTGCTTTGCAATGCTCCAACGGTAACAAGTGAGCTCATTAGTCACGGGCTTAAACTCGTTCGAGCGGAGGGGGGCGTTGACGCGGTGCTTTCGGTTTCTAAGCGCAACGAGTACTCCCCACGGTTTGCGATGCAGCTTGGTGCAGGAAATGCACTCGAGTTTCACAAGTCGGTGTCTGAGGCGGAAGAGCCAGCGGATGCATATTTCGCGGATTCCTTGCTTTGGGTGCTGAACGTTTCTCGCTATTCCGAGTCTGTTCGTGCGTCTGTGCCAAAGAACTCTGTTGTGAACTGTGCGGTACAAAATGTGAGGCCGTTGATCCATGATGGCTACGGAGATGTCGACTATCCTTGGCAAGTGCCTGCGATAGAGCAGTGGTTACTAGCGCGCGGCTTTACTCCCGACAAAACTCCTTATGAGGTAGTCGCCTCTAAATCTAGAACGTCAGAGGAGAAAGTTGTTTCGGCAAGTTTCCCTCAACACTCCTCCTCTACGACCTCGGAGCGAGTGCTGATTACGACTATTCCTTTTGGTAGCTATTCGGATCTTCCGCTGCGCTTGCTCGAAGAGAATGGCGTTGATTACGTGATAAATCCGATTGGAAGGAAACTAAAAGAGAAGGAACTTGCGTCTTTGGCAAAGGACTTCGGCGTGATCATCGCAGGAACCGAACCAAATTCTCGGCTTGTCATGGAGTCCGCCCCGCATTTGCGTTTTATTTCTCGCGTTGGGGTAGGGCTTGATAGCGTTGACCTCCTTGCCGCGAGAGAACGCGGAATTCAAGTTTCCTACACACCCGAAGCTCCTGCCGCGGCAGTAGCGGAATTGTCCATTGGGCATATGCTTTCGCTACTTCGTTATATTACTGATGCCACCTTGGGGATGAAGAACGGAGTGTGGCACAGATTTATGGGAACTCGTCTGTCTGAGTGCACGGTTGGAGTGATTGGAACCGGGCGGATCGGTCGCAGGGTGATACAACATCTCCAAGCCTTTGGGTGTCGGGTCGTTGCGAACGATCTCTATATCGACCGAGGGTTCTACGAACGATTTGCTGTCGACTACATGCCGTTAGCAGAGTTACTTGAGACCGCTGATGTTGTTTCTCTTCACGTTCCACTTACTC
>QIGM01000328.1 GCA_003230795.1 bacterium | reverse complement strand
ATATCCCGCGGTCCGTGCCTGGCACCCTATGACCAAAGATGGACGCCTGTAGCTCAGTTGGTAGAGCATCGGACTCCAAATCCGAGGGTCGGGGGTTCGAGTCCCTCCGGGCGTGCACTTTTTGGGCGAGTTCTGGTTAGCAGGCATTATTTGAATGGGCACTTTTGGATCGCATAAGTAATATGTCGAACACAGAAAAACAAAACATGATCGCTGCTGGAAAGACCTTCTTCGACGAGTCAGTCGAAGAGCTCAAGAAAGTGCATCCACCGACAAGGCCTGAAGTTATCCAAGGCACGATTGGCGTTTTGGCCATGGTGTTTTTGTTTGGGCTGTTTCTCGGTCTTGCGGATTTGATTGTTGGTCGATTGATGCAATGGGTGCTTACGACTTAGGAAAAGGTATGGAAGAGGAAACAAAAAGCGAAAGCGAAGAGGAGCAGAAGGTGGAAACACCGGAGGTTGCAGCTCCTGCAGAGGTTGAAGCCGCTGACACTGAGCCGTCTGCCGAGGTTGCAGCTGCTCCAGAAGCCGTCGCCGAGGAAGTCGTTGTAGTTGCTCCAGAAGCGGTCGCCGAGGAAGTCGTTGAGCCCGTTATTGAAGAGCCTGTTGAGGAAGAGGTAGCTCCTGTCCCATCAGAAGAGCCAGTCCCGACGCCTGAGAAAAGCAGTCCTGCAGAACCTCAAAGCCAGGCAGTTTTAGAGCCGCAACTTGTAGCAGCTGTTGCCGCACCAGCGTCGGTAGCTAGCCAGACTAGTGAGCCAGAAGCGGTTGTCGCGAAAGCAAGCGAATCTGAAGAGTCCGAAGAAAAGGATGAAGACGACGACAGTTTACCGAAACTCTCTCCTGAGCAAGATAACTTGCCTTGGTATGTAGTCCATACCTATTCGGGTTATGAAATGCGCGTAAAGCTAGGCATCGAAGAGCGTATTCGTGCCGAAAATGTTCAAGACAAATTTGGCCATATCATTGTTCCTGAAGAAAAAGTTGTAGAGCTTGTTCGTGGTGAGAAGAAGACTACGAAACGGAAGATCTTCCCTGGCTACATTCTTGTGCAGTGCGAGCTCGATGATGAGACCTGGCACCTAGTAAAAGCTACGCCAAAAGTTACCGGCTTTATCGGCGACTCGCACAAACCTGTGCCTTTGGCGAAAGAAGAAATTGAAGCACTTATCGCCCAGATGGAAGGCGGTGGTCAGCGTGCACGTCCGAGTGTCGAGTACGAACAAGGCGACTCAATCAAAGTGGTCAATGGACCGTTTGCCGAATTTAACGGAACAGTTGATGAAGTTAAGCCGGAGAAAGGCAAGCTTCGCGTTCTGATTAGTATTTTTGGAAGAAACACCCCCGTCGAACTGGACTTCGTACAAGTCGAAAAAGTGTGACCCCCCGATAGCTCCCCTGAGGGGGGCAGGATATTGTCTCAATATCAATATTTGCACTTTTGAGGGATGGGTTTTCTCCAGGGCGAGGTTCTTGGGAAGGGTTTCGATTTTGCGGAGTGTTATTTGCATTGAGATTCTGATACAACCCCGCAGGCTTTGGGCTATTGGTAGTTTTGGTGAAGATGGATTCACCGGTTTAGAACATACATAGAGTAAGAAAATGGCTGAGAAAAAAGTATCCGGTTTAATTAAGTTACAGATTCCAGCGGGGCAGGCGAATCCGTCTCCACCTGTTGGTCCAGCTCTTGGACAGCATGGTGTGAACATCATGGAATTTTGTAAGGCATTCAACGCGAAGACCCAGTCTCAGGCTGGGACAATTCTTCCGGTGATTATAAGCGTTTACGCGGATCGTTCCTTTTCGTTTATCGTGAAAAGCCCTCCGGCGTCCTTCCTTATTCTTAAGCATGCGAAGCTTAAGAAGGGTTCGGGTGAGCCGAATAAGGCGAAAGTTGGCTCTGTGACGCTCAAAGACTTGGAAGAGATCGCTAAGGTGAAGATGGAAGACCTAAGCGCTTACGATCTAGATCAAGCGGTAAAAATCATCGCGGGCACTGCTCGTAGTATGGGAGTTAATACTCCATTTTTCGGAGGCTAGTTCTGCTAGTCAGCGGGGGACTAAAGTCTAGCTAAACGCCGTAAAATGTTTCGATTTATCGGCTCTTCAGCGTGTTGTAAAGGAAAAAAGCTTGTGCTAAGTTCCGGCACTCATTTTTGTTGTTGAAATCTATCAGGAAATCACAGGTAGGGGGAATTCCTCTAGAAAGCGTTGCTTTACCTGTGAATTTGCCCTGTTTGGGAGACTAAAGATAAAGACATGGCTTCTAGGAAAGGAAAACGCCTGCAGCAAGCCTGCGAAATGGTAGATGAAGAGCGCGAATACGAGCTCTCCGATGCTGCTGAATTGCTATGTTCTCTCCCGAAGGCAAAGTTTGACGAGACAATCGATCTCGCCATCAATCTTGGGGTTAACCCACGAAAGGCTGAGGAGAATGTTCGCGGAACAGTCTCTCTCCCTCACGGCACTGGTAAGACTATTCGTTTAGTTGCATTTGCTAAAGGCGATAAAGCAAAAGAGGCGGAAGCCGCTGGAGCTGATGTCGTTGGTGCAGAAGACCTCGTAAAGAAAATTCAAGAAGGCTGGACAGATTTTGACGCAGCCGTTGCAACGCCAGATGTTATGGCGCTCGTTGGACGTATCGGTAAGTTGCTTGGTCCGCGTGGACTAATGCCGAATCCGAAAGTCGGAACGGTTACTTTTGACATTGGTAAAGCAGTCGAAGCGATTAAGGCGGGACGAGTAGAGTTTCGAGTTGAGAAGACCGGTATCATTCACGTTGGAATTGCGAAGGTATCTTTCGGTTCTGATAAAATTGCTGAAAACGTCGGCAGTGTTCTCGATGCGATTCT
>QIGM01000575.1 GCA_003230795.1 bacterium | reverse complement strand
ATCGTGTTTTCAGTGACTGTTCTCGGAACAACGAACTGCTGTAAGTAGTCGGGGTCGCCAGCTTTTGAGCCTGCTCCTGAGAAGTGAGCTCCACCAAAAGGTTGGCGAGATAGTCATCACAAAAAACGGAAAAGCCCCCCTTTGTTATTTAAAAACTGGGGTTTTTCCATTCGACAGGCAAGAGATTATCATAGATGTTAGAAGCAAACGTAAAGAAACGGGAAATGACTATCACTACCATCTATTACGAGGACTGAGTGTCGCATGAAACTTCTTCATAGTATCGTTTGTTACCTACTGTTGCTTACTCTCTTTTCGACGCCAGTATTGAGCGAAGAGCATGCTCACGATAGCGTTTCAAGCACCTTCGTCAGTACTCAAGTTAAGCCTGGGATTCATTTTCTTCAAGGAAAGGGTGGCAACGTTTTACTCAGTACGGGTAAGGACGGACTGCTTTTGATCGATAACGATTATAAGGAAATGTCCTCCGCACTGAGTGATGCTTTAGGCAAGTTTGGCGGCAAGGAAAAGTTAAAAGTTGTTATCAACACCCATTGGCATGGAGATCATACGGGCAACAATGTGATGCTCGGAGATACCGCTCAGATTATCAGCCATGATAACGTTCGTGTGAGACTGAGTAGTGCTCAAGAGGTAAAGCTTTTCGAGATGAAAACGGAGCCGATGGACGAGGCCGGTCTTCCAGACCTGACTTATTCGAAGCGTATGACTCTGTATTTCAATGCGCACGATTTGGAGATTGCTCATTTTCCTAAAAGTCACACTGATGGCGATTCAATTATTTTTTTCAATGACCTGAACTTGGTCCATATGGGCGATATCTTCTTTAACGAAATGTATCCGTTTATCGACATTGAGAATGGAGGAAACCTTACCCACTATACTGAAAGCGTTGCCGCGGTGTTGAAGCGAATTGATGAGGAGACTGTTGTCGTGCCTGGTCATGGAAAACTAAGCAATAAGGCCGAATTGAAGAGCTTTCATGAAATGTTGCTCGGAACTACAGCCGAGGTTCAGAAAATGATTGCAGAGGGTCTGAGTAAAGAAAAGGCGCAGAAGAAGGGATTGTCCTCAAAGTGGGAAGCCTGGGGAAAAGGTTTTCTGAGTGAGAGCATTTGGATCGGCATCGTATTCGATAGTGTCGCTTAGGCAGAACCAAATTTGCTTCTCGATCAATACTGTTGATGCGTAGGAACCTGGTGCAGAGCGGATGAGGTCAGCACGCCAACGTCATTACAAGTCGAGAGCAAAAAGAGGGAAAGCGCGATTATGAATATCGACGCCTCTTTCCCAATACTAATGTTCATAAGATACGTGCCATTTGTTGTTATTGAATCAGCGGGGCGAGGAATTACCGCGCACCTTAAGGGAAATAGTAGCCTTTCTTGTCAGAAACGAATGTGAGTAGGCGTACAGATAAGCTGTGCGATTAGTAGCTAGGTCTTAGAATGTCTGTCGCTTCGTTCTCTAGTCTTGAAGGGCTGGCGAATAGACGCAGCACTGAGAGACTTAGGCCGGTGAGTTCTGTGCCGCTTCGGGCTCTGGACTCTTTTTCGTGTATTTTCGAACAGCGAACACGCAAGCTACTGCCGCAACAATTAATCCTGCGCTAAGTAGGGGTCGGTAAGCAAACCAAGCAACAGCTATCGTAACTAGCGAGAGCACTGCGGCGACTAGGAAGGAGACTATTCCAAGACCGGCACCAACTATGGTGCCGATTAGAGGAACAACGTCACCCAATACCGCGAGCGGACTGAGGCATAGTTTAAAGCCGAAAAACATTAGGAAAAATCCGAGTGCTCGTAATACCCAAGTCATTAGCCTGTTTGAAGCATGGGCAGCCTTGAACATATTCTCCGCGCTTACCGTGCCGATTGAAAGAAGTTCTACTGTGCTTCCAGCTTCTGCAAAATAAGGTTCAAAGCTGTTGCTTATTTGTTTCGATACGATGCTAGTCGTAGACGGTTTTACTATCTCAAAACTAACTTTTTGGTCTCCAATCGTCGCTGACTTTGGATTGGTGCCTATATAAAAGCCATCAGCCGTTAGGTGAGTTCTGTTTTTTAGTTCTTCAGGCAATGTCGCAAGCGCAACAGGTAGCGACTCGAAGTTAGAAATCTGGCCAATAAGTCCGGAGCTTAATGTGTAGGCACCAAGGGTAACGTTGCTGGCGGATTTCGTGTCTGAGGAGAATTCCATTTCGCCTGGATTTACATGTCCAGCCGGAGTCTTGAAGGAAGTCGAATCGATGAGACGAGAAGACCAGCTCTTTTCGTAAGAGTAGGTTGTTTTCGTTTCGGTTCCTCCTCCCAATTTTTTCTCAGTGTTGCTGCTCGTCTTCTCTTTCCACTGGTACATCTCAACGCTGCGGCGAAGCTTAATGCCTGAGGCGGACACTCCAAAGGGCTGATCCTCTAGTACGTCGTTTGTCTTGGTTGGGCCCGTTACGTGAATGAGCTTCCCTTCGTTTGTTGGATCGACTGCCTCCACGGAAGCAGAGACGACAATTCCGGCACCTTCATCAAGAGACTTCGCGCGAGTGACAGCTCGCCCCTCATTCCAGAACAGCAGGCAGAAGGCCGCACCAATCAAAACAAAGCCGGTGAGAATTCCACGAATGGAGCTACCGATACGTGAAAACCAGGACTGACTTGTGACTTCGGTGATTGAATCTTGCGACATGGATTCCTCCTGCTAACCTTTTTTATCGTCTAGAGAAAGATATAAACTGCGGGAAGAGAAATTGTAACCGTTCAGGTCGCTATATCCAAATCCGCACATAATTCTGTGTGCGATGGCTGAAAACCCCCTCAGGGGGTTCTTTGGGGGTGACAAA
>QIGM01000527.1 GCA_003230795.1 bacterium | reverse complement strand
GCATTGTAAAGCGGAACATGGCTATCGAGTAGCGTGCCGTCCATGTCTAGAAATACGTGCGTGGCCTTTTTCATTCGGACTCAATAGAACGAATAGAGTATCTCGTGAGGCACAAAAATTCTCCATCAGCGCCCTCAACTAACAGACGGAGCTGGTTGTTGTTCACCTTCATGCAAGTTTCAAACGGGTTCGCTTCGTCTTTGAGGTATCGGACAGGAGTGGAGGCGGGAGTGTCGTCATTATGAACGTAAGCTCGCTCTATTATGAGTTCTAGACTCCCAAACTTTAGACTTGCGGGTGAAAGATAGGAATCAGGGTCGGTTTCATTTGAGGAACGAACGATGTCATACATACTCTTAGCTGATTGCTGCGTAGGATCGAGAATCGATTGTGCTTTCGAGACTCGCCGGTACGTTGTTGGGGTAGATGAATCCTGTGGAGTAGCGATTGCCTTTTCGTTTGCTAGGTCGATTAAGAATCGACGGGTGAGGTAGATACCCGTGCTAATCATTCTTGCCCAAACCTGTTCAATTTCATCTCCCTCAAGCGAAAATTTCTCTCGAAGAAATACCGGCCCTGCATCAAGTTCAGGTACGAGCTGAATTATATTGGCGTAAGTCCAGTTTTCGCCGTTTCGAATTTGGTTCTGTAAAGGGCTACCCCCTCGATCTTTTGGTAGCTTGCCCGGATGCAAGGTGACGTTGAGGAAGTCGTGGCAAATTTGGTCGGGGACAATCCAGGACCAGCCGTAATGAAATATTGCATCTGGCGATGTCTCTGCCGCTAGGCGAGATCCCTCGCCGCCTTCGAGAAAGGTAGTCTTCGGATCGACCCTTAGAATTGGCACGTTATTCTCAATGAAGCGGCTGAAATTATAACAACAAGTTTTGGTCGTTATAATTCCCCCGAGTTTCCACTCCGGTAGGTCGCATAATCCTTCGAGAACACGAAATGACCAGTTTCTATACGTGCACCACAAAAAAGTTTTCTGATTAGATTTTGACATCAATCACCAACACCTAAAGACGCTACGGTCTCACTTCTCTGATCAATTGAAAGGCTTCGGCGAAGTGAGTGCTAATTTCGTTCCCGCGGGTGGCCGCGAGATTCTCGACGCCTTTTGATGAGCGCGGATGCGGATATGAGCAGAGTTCCGAACGATATTCCTCGAGAGCTTTCTTCTTCAATTCAATGGTCTTTGAGATATCTTCATAGGTGTTTGGAAAGAATGAATGGCTCGCATCCTGTGCACTTCGTTCAGTTGAAGAAAGTACCTCGTAGGAGAGTAGTCGCTGCGGCGAATGCTCACCGAGACTGCGTCGGCAAGCCATCAGTGTTGCTTCAAACATCGCGTGATGATCCCAGTTATAATCTCCGGGGTGGTGGGTAAAGACAGTGGTAGGCAAAGTTTCATTAACTACCCCTCGAAGCGAATGGGTTAGATCCATTTTCGCTACCGTGTCTAATCGATTATCGGGGAAATCAAGAAAATATAATTTCTCGATACCAAGTACGTCTGCAGCTCGACGAGCATCTTGCTTCAACTCGCCTACTTTCTGCTCAATATCGTTCGAGTGCTGTTTGGGCGATTTGTAGCGAGCACTAATTCCCGTTGCCCCGAATACCACGCTGACGGATTCTCCAGCCGCAGATAGTTTCGCGATTGTTCCACCGACGCCAAGGACTTCGTCGTCAGGGTGTGCAGCTACAATTAGGACAGACATACTTACCGGTGAACAGGTTCTAGATTCAGTCGTTCGTCTTATAAAAAAGCAAGCCTACTCTAGCTGTAAGCCTCAAACAAGTATCTGACGAGAGGGACTGTTTTTCAACAGTCCCTAGGAGCGTTGGAGAAGCATGTCCAAGCCTTTGAGAAGTAGCGGGCCGTAGTGAGGTGTAATTTCAGTCTTCAATCTCTCGACATTTTCGTCGAGAGAGTTTGATGAGTTATAATTTATCGGATGCCACTGTTCACAAATAATTTCACCAGAATCGATCGCCGACTCTAGAATATGTGCGCTTATACATATCTTGGTCTCTCCATTCTCTATGGCGCGATGAAGTGGAAAATTACCAGCGTATTGTGGGAGCGCTCCTCGATGTAAATTGAGTGTGCCTAAACGCGCTTTTGTTAGGTGCTGCTCTGGTATGAGCATGCGCCAACTGACGGATACGAGAAAATCAACCGGACGCTTTTCCAATTCTGAGGATATATCTTCAAGGTCGTTCTTGCGGTCTACTAAAAGTAAGGGGACCTTGAATCTCTTCGCGTAGCTAACAAACTGCTTAAAATCATCACGTTCCTCTCGCGAAGGGTCTTCGAACGTCGCTTTCTTTCGGTGAGTCGCAACGAAGAGCAAGTCGAATTGCTTACTTTCAGCGAGTGCTTTAAAGGCTGAAAGACCATGACTTCGGCACAAGAGAGCGGCTACTGGATACCTCGGCTTCAATCTCCGACATGCTCCATTGAAAGCGGTGTTCCACGTTTCAGGGCAGACACGGATTGTTTGCCGAGTAGGGAATCAAAGTGCTCAGGGGAGAGCCCATACCCTGGTCGAATGATGCGAATATTTTCGCCTGTAAACTTTTCTCCAACAGCGATGTCTTGAACGACAAAAATCGAACGTCTAAACACACGGTGTTCAGCTTCTTTTTCTCCAATCTCGTAGCAAACCTCTCCTAGTGCCTTCTCCACTGTTCTGATAGCTGAGACCATTTCGCAGAATTCGGCAGGCTCCAAGGAAAAAGCCGCGTCTGGCCCACCATCTGCGCGTGACAACGTGAGATGCTTTTCAACAATGGCGGCACCGAGTGCTACCGATGCCACTGGAACTGAAATACCCAAAGTGTGATCAGACAAG
>QIGM01000493.1 GCA_003230795.1 bacterium | reverse complement strand
ACTATAGTCATCACACTATGAATTTCCTATTTCTTTACGTTTGTTTCTAGCATCTATGGCAATCTATCGGGAATTTCTTTTCACGATGACTATAAACCCATTCTACCTTAACTCTCAGAGCTTGACTTGGCAGGGGACGGACCCAATTTATCTAAGGCCTCTCGAATACGCCCAGCTGCCTCAACGTCATCAGAGTCTGGAGCAAGGGAGAGAGCTTTGTCTAAAACTTCGCGCGCCTTTTCCTTCTTTCCGAGAGCAGCGTAGGCACGACCAAGGTGTTCAAGAATCACCGCATCTCCAGGGACAAGGCTCACCGCTCGCTCAAGTGTAACTACAGCACGTTCGTAATCACCCATCTGAAAATAAACCCAGCCGAGACTGTCGATGAAATATCCGTTCTCGCCTTCGACCTCGATTGCACGCTTGATAAGCTTTTCCGCTTCGCCTAATTCGCTCTTCATTTCTGCAAGGCTGTAACCGAGGTAGTTCAGCGCATTGGCGTTCGCAGGGTTCAGTTCAATCGCTTTGCGCATCGCCACAAGTGCGGCAGATCGCTTCTTCGCTTCGTCAAGATAGACACCCTTGCTAAACCAATGCCGATCATTTTCTGGCTCAATCTCGAGAATACGCTCAACGCTGTCTACAGCCTTAAACAGTTGTCCATTATCTCGATACAAGGCTGCCTGAAAATTGAGCAGCTTAACGTCTTTCGGAGAAACTTCCAGGAGTTCATCGAGCATAACTAGGGCCTCAGCAAAACGCTCTTCCTGACGGAAGAGGTACGCTCCAAGAGTCCGAGACTCAATGAAGAACTCATCGCCTGATTCGATTTCTTTTAGCTGCTCGATCGCATCATCCGGTCGCTTCATTCCAGCATACGTGGAGGCAAGGTAGTAGCGCGCCGAACTATGGTCTGGGTGTTCAGACAGAATCAAACGGAGCTCAACCTCCGCTCCGACCAGGTCTCTTCGCCGCAGCTTAATCAACGCCACTTTGAAACGAGTCTCGGAGGGATCTTCCTCGAGAGCTTGAACTGCTTCAAATTCTTTTAAGGCATCTTCAACCCTATTTTCTCCGAGAAGCAACTCACCGAGTAGCTTATGAGCCTTCGCATTTGTCGGATCCCTATCCGCGACTTCTTTAGAAATGGCTATCGCATCATCAAATTGCTTTAGATAGGCGTACACTCTGGCCAACTCGAGCTGCACAGAAGAAGCACCAGGATTAAGCTCGAGCGCTTTCTCGTAATATCCTTTCGCCGCTTCAAACTCGGTGCTGGATACGTAGATCTTCGCGAGGTAGTAATTCCCAAAGAATGAGTCTGGATTCTTTGTCACCAGTTCTTTCAATATAGCCTTCGCAGACTCAACATCCTGCTGTTGCGCGTAAAGACTAGCGATGAATACGTAGGGCTCCTCAGACGTAGAACCTGAGGTATCAATTATCTTTCGATATACCACAATCGCTTCATCGGTCTTCTTTAGTGTGGCAAGAATACCCGCTCTAAGTTGAAGCGTCTGAGGATCTTCAACCTCTTCACCTACAGACGCTTTATCGAGCTGGGCTAGCGCCTCTTCGAGGTCACCGGAACGCAAATACAATTGAGCAAGTCTTCGACGCAGCGCGGGAGCTGCTGCCGTTTCTGCCTCGGCAGCTGATTCAAAATATTCCAGCGCTTCATCAAATCGCTTTTCCTGTAGGAGCAACTCTCCTATGAGAAAATTATAGTCTGCCGCAGAGTTCGCCGGAACATCACGATTCTCCGCTGCAAACCGAGCTTGCTCCTCTTCAATAATCGCCCTCCGCAGAACCTCATGGGAATCGACGGAAGGACCTTCCCTGCCCGCTAGTGAACACCCGACAGCGGAAGAGAGAACAATAAGCATAAAAACGCTATTTGAGAATTGAGCAAGATTCATAGTTCGTCGAGAAAGCATTTTAAGATTCAGTATATTCAAGGCGCTTCAGTGAAGTTAGGATAGATAAAAGACGAGAGAAAATCGAGACGCGCGCTCGTCATTGATTAGTCGACTGCAAGCCTCGTCTTCAATGACAGCTCGCTGTCAAATTGTTCGGAATCAATTTGACCGGATTCTTGCTGGTCTTGCTCATTCATCGGACGAAGTTCACGTAATGTCGCGCCTCCATTAACACCTCGTTCGCTCCTCTTTGCCGGTTCCCTATTTGCCAGTGCCCCATTTACCGGTTCCCCATTCGTAGGTGTATCGAGCGATAGCGATGAGGAGTCATTCGGACTCGCGTTAAGCTTAGAACCGTTTGTAGGTGCTCGTCGAATCCTTCTGGCGAGTGGACTTAGCTCTCGCATCATAGAGGCTGAGGAACTTGGAGTTCTAACACTGCTTTGCTGCTCCTGCGCTTCAACTGCCTGCGCTTTAACTGGCAGAGGACGCGAGGCCGCCGAACGGTCGAAGCTCCTAGACCGGGTATCTTCTTCCTCGCGACGCATCGAATTATGAGCAGAAACTACGCGCTTTTTGCATTCCTTTAGATTGAAGCGCAGACCTTGCCAGGCGACATATGCCGCTGACGACTCGGATGCCTGGGAGCCCTGCTGCTTGGAATAGGCCGCTGTTAGATGCTCGAGCATATTGAGTAATTCGGTAGCTTCCGCAAGCTGCTTCAGCGCTTCACTGTCTTTCATCGCCTTACTCCAAAAAAATCACAGAGTTTCGTGTAAATCTCAATTAGTATTACTTCAAATGTAGGTCCTCGCATACTCCATTATATAGGGTGTAGTTGAAAGCTACTGTTGGGATTGCTCGAATGCCTCTCTATCTGAGTAATTTGATCACCTTCTCTGGGCCCCAAAAATCCAAGATTGCTCCAAAAACTTTAATTCTTATTAG
>QIGM01000055.1 GCA_003230795.1 bacterium | reverse complement strand
GAGTATGGCTGAGCTGTTTACCGTAGAGAACCTCATGACCCTGCTCGTGCTTACCTTGCTCCAAGCCGTGCTTGGCTTTGACAACCTGCTCTATATCTCCCTTGAGTCAAAGCGGGTCGCAGTAGAGAAACAAAAAAGCGTACGTCAGATCGGCATAGCTTTGGCTATCGTGCTTAGAATCATTTTGCTCTTCGCTGTCATGAGCGCCATTCAATACTTCCAAAAGCCATTTTTTGAGATTCACATTAGCGGGATCGTCGAGGGCACGTTTAACGTTCATGCCTTTCTCGTAATAATTGGCGGCGCTTTCATTCTCTACACGGCAATGAAAGAGATCATGCACATGCTCATGATAGACGATCTCGGACATGACGATAGTAACTCAAAGAAATCTGTCGGCAACGCACTCTTTTGGATTATATTGATGAATTTAATCTTCTCTTTTGATTCAATCCTTAGCGCACTCGCTCTGACTAACGTGTTTATGGTGATGGCTACTGCGATTGTAATCAGTGGCGTATTAATGATTGTACTCGCTGAGCACGTCGCAACATTCCTTCAAAAGAATCGCATGTATGAAGTGCTCGGCTTATTTATTCTATTTATTGTTGGAGTAATGCTGCTTTCAGAAGGTGGTCACCTCGCCCGTCTAAGCTTCTTCGGCTATATGGTAGAGCCCATGGCTAAAAGCACGTTCTATTTTGTCATCGGCGTCCTGGTGCTAATCGACCTCGTGCAAAGCCGGTACCAGAAGAAGCTCAAGCTTCAAAGAGCAGGAGCTGAGAAGGTAGCAGCCTAATTCCTCACTTCTGTCACCTCTAACTTGATAACTTGACCGACCGCCCCATTAGTAGCTAGAAGCTACGAGGCTTGCCCGCTTGATGGGCAAGGAGAGAACCCACGACGTGAAGAGAGTCATCAGCAACCTCAATGAGCACCTCAGCGATAGACAGCAAATTAAAGATTGAATCCGAGAGACGTCGAACATTCGCGATCATCTCCCACCCGGATGCCGGTAAAACGACTCTAACCGAAAAGCTCTTGCTATATGCAGGGATGATTCGCACTGCCGGCATGGTTCATGGCCGAAAGCAGGGCACCAAGGTCAGCTCCGACTGGATGCACATGGAGCGCGAACGAGGAATATCTATCACCGCATCCGCGATGCAGTTCGCCTACAAAGACAACATCATCAACGTACTGGACACCCCTGGGCACCAAGACTTCTCTGAAGATACCTATCGCACTCTTACTGCTGCTGATAGCGCAGTGATGGTAATCGATGCCGCGAAAGGAATTGAAACGCAAACCAGAAAGCTGTTTGAAGTATGCCGCATGCGTGGGATTCCAATTTTGACTTTCGTCAATAAAATGGATCTTCACGGCGAGGACCCTTTTCATTTAGTCGCGGAAGTGGAAGAGGTGCTAGGCATAGACGCTTCACCTGTCAACTGGCCCATCGGCATGGGAAAAACTTTCCGCGGTGTCGCAGACTGCAACACCGCTGAGATTACTCTTTTTGAAAAAGCGGCTAAGGCAGGAAGCGCAAAGGCTATTGCCACAAGCTGTAGCCTCCAAGATGCGCTTTCGAGCGGAACAATTGACGAGGAAGTCGCAGAGAAACTCGGGTATGAGCTTGATCTCCTTAAGGAGGCGGGCAATCCATTTTCGCGTGAAAAGTTTTTAGCTGGCACCAATACTCCAGTGTTTTTTGGTTCTGCATTAACCAATTTCGGCGTAGAGCCCTTCTTTGATGCATTCGCAGACCTTGCACCCTGCCCCGGCATACGCACTGCCGATACCCCAGCAGGCGAAGAGATCCTTATTGACCCGGTGAAGAACAAATTCAGTGGATTTGTTTTCAAGGTCCAGGCGAATATGGACAAGAAGCACCGAGATAGCATGGCGTTTATTAGAGTATGCTCTGGACGTTTCGAGCGAGATCTACTGATTAAGCATCAAGCGAGCGGAAAAGACATTCGCCTCTCTCGTTCACACAGCATGTTTGGCGGAGAGCGCACTACTCTAGATACTGCCTACCCAGGGGATATCATCGGGGTGGTTAATCCCGGGGTCTTTGCAATTGGCGACACGGTATCGCTTGATGGTGGCTTTAAATTCAAACCCCTACCGAAGTTTCCACCTGAAGTCATCGCCCAAATCCGGCCCAAAGATTTAATGAAGCGAAAGTCCTTCGATAAAGGCATGCGTCAGTTTGCTAACGAAGGAACCGTTCTCGTTCTAGAAGGAAAAACTTCTCACACCAGTCAGCCTCTGGTGGCAGCGGTTGGTCGACTACAGTTTGAGGTCCTGCAGCACCGCTTGAAGGAAGAATACAACGTCGACACTGAGCTAGACGAGCTACCCTATAAACACGGCGCTTGGCTTGTCGGAAATACCGCGCAATTTCGCACAACTTCCAGCTCGTTTATCGCTGAAGACCCACATGGGCGAGCGATTGTGCTCTATACGCACGAATGGGAAAAGCGGCATCTACTGGAAAAGAATCCCGATCATGAGCTAATAGAGTTTATCGATTAAGGCGAATACTGTGCGAGTTCTTCGTCGAACTTCTTTTCTCCCTCTTCAAGATCTGCGAGCACTTGCTCAAGCTCACCGTAAGCGTCTTCGACCCGTTCACGTCCCTGGTGAAGCTGTCGAGAAAGCTTAGCTTCGGTGTCTCCGAATCCGCCTTGCGAAGCCTCGATGAGCGCTGCGGTTCCTTCTTCGATTTCGGTTTCAAGTTTAGTTATTTCAGCTTCCAGCGCTTTCGTACGCTTTTTCAATGCGCCAAGCTTAGCTGTTTTTCGTTGCGCAATCTCCGCTCGTTTCTTTCTTAATTCTTTCTTAGAAAGTCCGGAACTTACTGAGCTACT
>QIGM01000514.1 GCA_003230795.1 bacterium | reverse complement strand
ACTGAGGTCGTTGAGCGCTTTCTTGATATGTCTGAGCGAAAGTTCGACTAGAGCAAAACAAGCCGCCAATTCCGACAAAATTCACCAGAAAGCTCTGGCATTCAGCTGGAGGTTTTTCTAAGTCAAAAGATGTCGTATAAGAGCGGTCCTATTTAGGCGATGTAGCTCAGCTGGTTAGCAGTGTTGTTGGGCTGGGGAACTCATAATTCCGAAGTCGGTGTTGCACCTCTGGTGCACGAAACAAAACGGTAAGTTCACCCTGGGTAAGGCGATGTAGCTCAGCTGGTTAGAGCGCGGAACTCATAATTCCGAAGTCGGTGGTTCAAGTCCACCCATCGCCATTCACTTTTCATTATAAAGCACAGGAAAATAGAAGAGTTTCGACTTGGGGGAGACTTGCTATGTGCTACATGTTCTGGTATGTTTAAATGAACCAATACGGAACAAATAGATATGCCAATAAGATTTCCATATACTAAACTACTGAAACAAAAAGGTTTATCAGAAAGAAAGTTGGCTCATTCCATAGGTGTTTCAAGAGGGACCTTAAGAAAGCTTCGTTTTGATATGCCTAACTTTAACCTGCCGATGCTGAGCAAGGTTGCTTCTTTTTTTGGATATCGAGTGGAGGTGCTTTTGGTGCCTGAGGGTTTGATGCCCTCTGATTGCTCAAGCATCGCTGTGGCTCTTCAGGTGATGCAGGATGGTTTTGATTCGTGGAAAATTCACTACATGAATATGGTAGACGCGTATCGGAGAACGCTTGATGTGCGATTATTGCTCTTGCCGCCACCAGCCGGGATTCAAAGAGAACTCTATTCTCTATTAGCGTCTATTGTAATGGCATTGTCTGAGGAATCAGAGATTGAAGCGCCTCAGTGGGCTACAAAAAGTTATTTTCTTCCCACCCCCTGGTTTGTTTCCGGTATGGAGTCACTGAAGGCATCAGCAATACTTGAATCACCACAGGCATTTCGATCTAATAATATTTTTGTAATGAACAATTTCCTTAGTCGAGCATAATGCTAACAAGAAAAGAAATTGTAAATCTATTGGAAAAACTTTCTGTTAAGCTTGGTGAACGGGGCGAAAGTGGTGAGGTTGGTATAGTTGGCGGCGCAGTGATGTGCCTAGTTTACAATGCCAGAGAGTCTACGAAAGATGTTGATGCGATATTTGAGCCTGCTGAAATTATTCGTGAGCTTGCAGGTATAATTGCTCAGGAAGAAGGGCTTGCACCTGATTGGCTCAACGATGGGGCAAAGGGATTTATTCAAGATGGATTTGTAAGAAAAGATGCTCTCAATTTTCCGTATTTGAGAGTATGGGCTCCAGAAGCACGTTATATGCTGGCGATGAAGTGCATTAGTGCGAGATGGGACACGAACGATAAAGATGATGTAAACTTTTTGATAAGCTTTCTAAAGCTAGACTCAGCAAAGGCAGTTTTTGGTCTAATAGAGAATTACTATCCTAAACGTCAGATTCCAGCGAAAACACAATTCTTCATTGAAGAGGTTTTTGATGAGTAAAAAAGGTGCCAGGCACCTTTTTTAAGAACCAAATAAGTAAACAAGCGATAAGAAGAGGAAGCAGAAAATTGCGCTTCCTCCGAGAACCTTAGGATGAAGCAGCATTTCACGCAGTTCATCGTTCTGGGTATAGCCCATGGTTTCATCATAAAGTGCGCGTAGCTCAGCGGTGTTTTTGCGTTCTCGCTTTTCCTTCGGGGGTGCTTCCGCTTCCGGGGATTCTTCCGGTAGCTCTTCTACTGCCTCAACGTCGGGTGTTTGTGCGTTGAGCGCCGAGCGCGCGAGCCGTTGAGACTCTTCGCAATTGATGCAGAGCGAGATGTTATCTCCTACTGATGTTCCGCAGCTAGGGCAAAGCATATGAATCTACCTATGGGTTAGAATGCTGAGTATTTCGTATTGAAAGTCGACGGTTCCGGCGAGAATATTGAGCCCGGGAAGAGGGTAGGCCCTTTGAGTGAGAGAGTAGTGCATTTTCTTGAAAATCGATGCGGAAATTGCTAAATCTCTGTCGGTGATACCTAGGGTGCCCCTATTGGCGTTATTCTGAAAGGTGTAGCTATCTCAGGTGCTTAGTGAATCAAACCGTAGTTGCGGACGAAGATCGAAATGTCAGCAGAGCTTAGAACAGGCATGAAGCAATCCGTGAAGCATCTCTACCTTGCCGCGAAAGCCTTGGTTCAGGCAGATACCGAGCTTAATCCTATTGAATCCGCAGACGCTGCTGAGGCTGAACGGCTCTCCAAAATTCCTCAGGCCCAAATTCTTCAGGCCCAAATTCCTCAGGCCGGAGTTGTTGAAACTAACCTACAGGCCTATGAAGCAAGAGACTGGAGAACCTACTTCGCCTCCAAGCTTCAAGGAAAGGGACTAGAAATAGGGCCACTTCATCGCCCCATGGTTCGACATGATGGGATGGAGATCGACTACATCGATCGCTGCTCTGTTGCTGAGCTTCGTGAGCACTACCCAGAATTAAATAAACTTCCGCTCGTTGAGCCAAATATCATTGGTGATGCTGAGACGATGGAAGGTATCCAAAACGACGCCTACGATTTTCTTATTTCAGCTCATGTGATTGAGCACATGAAGAACCCACTTTCTTCGCTTGAGCAGTGGTGCCGAGTGGTGAAGCCTGGTGGGATGCTTTACTTGATAGTTCCAGATAAGCGAGCGACATTTGATAAGAAGCGAGTAAGAACCACGCTCGCACATATGGTGCTCGATTATAAGCGTCCCTCCGATCAGCGAGATTACGAACACTATCTCGACTACGCCGTTCATGTTCATGACCAAGAAGGGCAAGATGCAGTAGTTGAGGCGGATCGTCTTGTAGAGACTGACTACAGTATTCACTTCCATGTCTTCCTACCGTCTGACGTCTTACAGCTTCTCCGCTGGTTCTCGGAGAACATTCATCCCATAGAGATTCAAGAAGGTCCGGTGATGGCACCTGGGTCTGATGAATTTCATTTCGTGCTCAAAGTTGGCTAGCGCAGCTTCTCCCAGCAAAAGATCGCGAAATATTCGCCGATTCGTGGCGATTATCCTACTTGGAGTTTTTCTACTCCTGGTAACCGCCTATGTGCTTCTTCGAAACGACTCATTCCA
>QIGM01000152.1 GCA_003230795.1 bacterium | reverse complement strand
CGTCAAACTTGGAGGAAAGAGACTCATTCCAACAAATGAACTGGATAGAGCTGGCAAATACTTCGGCCTCCAGTATAGCGGTTACCGCCTCATTTTTTGGCGAAGACGGCGCACTGCTTAGGACACAGAACTTCTCTCTAGCACCAAAATCGCAGTTTCATCTTCTCGCGAGCGAGAGCATTTTGAGAAATGCGCTCGGCTCGGTGGCGATTACAAGTGATACTAGCGACTCTCTGCTTGTGCAGAGCAGCGTCTATATTCAGGACTATCGTCGTACCGACATCCAGTCAGTGTTCGTCGTTCCTTCTAGTTCTCCAGTAGAGTCTCCCTTGTTCGGTAGCTTTAATCGATTTATCGGCATGGAAAATGAATTAGTGCTTATCAATATTTCTGCGATACGCAGGGAGCTTGATATTAATCTTAGAGCTGAGGGTGCGGACCTCTCGACGGTGACAACTACTCCCGGCGTTTCTTCCGTGTCTCGATTCGACCTCAATAGTGATGAGCGCTTTGCCACGACCGAGGATACTTTTGGAACAATTGAGCTTGATGGCGGGGATACGAATACAGATTTTATCGCGTATACACTTCGTACTAGGCGTAAAGATGACGGATCTTTGGATTTCGTGAATCCAACTGTATTTCGCTGAGCTCCCTGGGTCTGTCTTTTAAGCAGGCCAGATGGGTAAAAAAGCTCAATATTTTCAACAAATTGCCGATATATATACTAGGAATTGGAGCCAGGTTCTTCCTGAAGCTCTACATCAAGTCATTTCCGCCAGGATGAAATAGCTTGTATTTACAGCTGTTTATTTCGGTTTGCGGCTTACTCAGGCTTTGGAGCATCCAAAGGCTAGAGGCGTTTTTGCGCTCATGTTTTTTGTTCTTGAATGGAAGCGGTATCTCTCCATTCCAGTTTTTAGTCCGGTTTTAAAGGATTTCTATTTTGTTAGAAAAGCTACCAGACGAGGGAGCAGGCGACGAGCTGAGTGAGACTCGGTCTGAAGCTGTGCGACTTAGTAATTGGGAGCGCATCACGCTTGCAGATGAATCAAAGATTCAATCTACGCTGAGCCGAATGCACGCCAAAGTGGGGCTTCTTAGTTTACCGCCGGCAATGCTTCAAACTCGCGTTGAGGAGGTAAAGCGTGCGGTTAGTTTCTATCGTCAGCAAAAATACCAAAGCGATCCCGAAAGCTATTTCCTAAGGCCCGAGACTCTTCCCGATGTCTCTGAGCTTGGGCACTGTCGTCTTTCAAGCGGCGAAGTTGTCGATATTCAATTTCCTAGTCGTTACCGACCGCAGCAGCAGGAGTTCACACAGGAATTCGACAGCAATGTTGAGAACAAAATGGTTCATGTCAGACTTTGGCGTCATCCGGAAGGATGCGAACTCGGAACTATTGTTGCGCTTCATGGCTGGAGGATGGGCGATAGTCGTTTAAGCGCTCTCACTCTTATCCCAGGATATTTCTTTCGGCTTGGACTAAATGTGGCCCTAGTAGAGCTCCCCTATCATGGAAAGCGAGCTCCAAGTATAGCTCCGCGAGGAAGCTACTTTCCTAGTGCGCATGTCGTGCGCACAAATGAGGGCTTTGCTCAGGCTATTCACGATGTTCGTTCCTTTGCTTTATGGCTAGAGTCTGAGGGGAAGGGGCCGATTGGTGCCTTGGGGTTAAGCCTCGGCGGATACCTGGCATCACTGTGGGCCTCGCTCGATGAGCTTTCATGCGTGATGTGTATCTCTCCAATGGTAGACATGGCAGAGGTTGCCATGAGGCTAATAGGGGAGAATAGGTCTCTGCTTTCTAAGAAAGCAGTAGGCTTCTTTGACTCCTTACCGCAAGAACTGCTTGACGAAGCGTTTGCTGTGCATAGTCCATTATCGTATCGCCCGAAAGTGGCGGAGGAGGGGCGTCTGATACTTGCGGGTCTTGCAGACGAAATAATTCCTGCATCACAACCGGAGCGACTTTCGAAGCATTGGGACGATTGCCCAGTGCACTGGGTTACTAGCGAGCACCTCAATCATGCAATTGAGCCCAGGACTTTTAGGGTGTTAAGAGATTTTCTCTGTAATCTTGGCTTGGCTCACTCTGAGCTTCTTAGAATTAGTCATCGAGAGTAATCCAAAAAGAAAAAGAGTTGTCGTGCAAAAAAAGAGGCTTGGTTTACGCAGTCGTGCGGAAACCAAGCACTCATAAAACATGACAAATTCATAATACCATCCATGATCTAGCGTTGCGTGAGAGTGGAATTGAAAATGATACTGTTGAAGTCGAGCAATTGACTTGCATCGAAATCTGTCGCCACCGGCGGTAACAGACAACTCGGAGTGTGCTCGCGAATTTCTCGAATGCACTCCAACACCGCTAAGCGAGCAGACTTACAGTTGCTCGTATCGATTCCGTAAGCGATTTTGACGTCGCTCCAGCGAAGCTTGACTAGCTCATCAGCAAGACCCATCATTCCGTATACGAACTCTGGATCTGTCTTATGAACTACTACCACGAGGGAAGTAATATGAGTCAGTTCTTCTCTGGTCTCATCATCGATACATGCCGCTACTTTCGCTCGGTAGTCTGCATCATTCCGTAAGCGCCATCCGTCACGGCTTATAAACAGACTTCCATTTTGCCCCTCGTTGTGAAACTCGCCGAGATCCATCGGATCGCTCCGGCAGAAACTCTCGGTAGAGTCAGCGTTTTCGGGCGGCGGTAATCCTTGGGCTGCAAAGACAAAAAGCGTCCTTCGTAAGTTGAGATCCATTTCGGTATCTCCTGGCAAGTGAATGCTCCAGGAAAAAACTGTAAGAACCTACAATAGTCCTAAACACGACAGCTCTTCCCGAATAAAGCCGCGATGGTTGCGGCTGAATTC
>QIGM01000169.1 GCA_003230795.1 bacterium | reverse complement strand
CGGAAATCATCAAACAAGTTCCAATGAAGGCAAGGCCTTCGATGATAATTCGCTCTAAAAGAGCTGAGCAAGTAGAACTCCAAACGACCGCTTTCATGGACGCCGCTCCTTGGTGGCTTTCTGATAGTGTGGAAAAGGTGCCACAAGTTGAAGCGCTTGTCCCCGTTGCGATGAAACATCTAGATGTTGAAACACTAGACTTTAGCAGTGAAGTTCATCTCGCCGAAGCGGTTCGGCAAGCAGTGAAGCTTGCGAATACGGAATTAGGTGCGAGCGCTCGGCTAAGCCGAAAGCTGCAAGACTTAGCTGAAAAAGATCTCTTAAGCTTACTAATAGGAAAAGGCCCACTACAACCTTTGTATGAAGATGATGCCGTAACTGATATTTTCATCGACACGCACAATAGCGTGAAGGTTGTTCGAAAAGGACACGCGATGGAAACGCCATTTTCATTCCGTTCGCCTGCGGAATATCAACTTTTTGTTGATCGCATGCTCGAGTCGGCGGAGCGTTCCCTTTCTCGTCGTTCGCCAATAGTTGATTGTGTGCTTCCTGATTCTCATCGTAGCCGAGTTAGCGCCATTCATCCGAGCGTTATCGAAGCAGCCGAGCCCCGTCTTTGCATACGTGTGCCTCGACTTCAGCAAATTGCCTTCTTTGATATTTTGCAAACGAAGACTCTGCCTGCACCGCTTGCAGCCTGGCTTTCTGAGATAGTTGCCCTCGGCGAAGCGAACATCCTAGTGCTTGGACCTTCCGGTTCTGGAAAGACTGTGATGACCACCGCGCTTTTAAGTTCAGTGAACTCAGATGAGCGAATCATTACAATTGAGGACGTACCTGAACTGTTCGTGCCGACCGTTCATCTTGAAAAGCTTGTCGCTCGACCACCTGATGAGAATGGTGAAGGTGAGATTACTATGAAGGATCTTCTTCGTGCTGCCTTGCGGCGTTCACCACATCGAATTGTGGTGGGTGAGATTCGAGATGAAGAAGGTCGAATCTTTCTTCGTGCCTTAGAAACAGGACATGCTGGATCGATTGCAACTCTACATGCAGATAACTCAAAAGACGCCATGTGGCGTCTACTCGATCTAGTTGCTGCCTACGAACAGGCACCACAAGGAAGCATCATGCGTCGTCTTGCACGCTCGGTGCACCTCACTATTTCGATGAAGCTAGTTGACGGAAGTCCTTGTCTGATGGAAGTCGCCGAGGTCTCCTGTAATGAGCACGGAGAGTTTGTGATCAAGCCTCTAGTCTCTTATTCTGGTGTTGAAAAGGGGCGCCGGACGTGGCAGCTTCAATGCGAGGATTCTCATTGGATTCGTAGAGTTGAAGAGCAGGACGTTTCTTTGATGCCTGGCTTTGGGCTTAAAGCTGCAAGCCCGGTGGACGATACGGCGGTGGATGATAAGGCAAAGTAATGAAACCCGGAAAGATTCTAATCGTCGAAGATTCTCCTACCCAGGCGGCAATTATCGCCAATGTCGTTAAAGAGACTGGGCATGAACCTGCGGTCTACTCAGACCTGATGATGGGAATTCAACAGATTCTAATTAAAGAAAAACCCGACCTCGTCTTACTCGATTTGCGCTTGCTAGATGCTGATGGAAACCCTATGGCTGACGGCTTTCAAGTCTGCCGAGAGATTAAGCGCTTCGATAAAGAGTTACCGGTTGTGGTTGTTTCTGCTGAAGGTGATGCGGAAGCATGCGAATGGGCCATGATGCAGGGAGCGGACGCTTATTTGCAGAAGCCATTTGTTGTGGACGATCTTACCCAAATTATCGAACAAACCCTCTCAAATTAGGGAAAATTGAATCGTGATGGGTATAAAATAGACCCCGTTTTTAACTTAGGAATGGCGTGAGAATTCTAGTTCTTGAAAGAGACCAGCAGTATCGCACGGCTTTAGTGAGCCGAGTGCAGCGGGCGTACGCACAGGCCGGAGTGAAGCGAGCTGAGGTAATTGAAAGTGGTCTCAGTACTCTTGGTGCAGATGCCGCAAAAGGTCCTCCAGAAATTGCCTTTATTGGTCCCGGGTACTACCAGGATCTTGAAGACTCGATTGAGCGCGTTCGCTCGGTCTATCCCACGACTTCGCTAGCGATCGTCCTAGACAACGACATCTATGCAGCGGAAGCAGTCGAATTAAGAAAAAGCATTTCTGTCCGCATGATGCCGCTTGCAGACGTTGCGGCAATGGCTCAGTTTATTCTCGACTCCAATACTTCACGAGCCGCTGCAAGCAGTGGCTCTGCGAAAGGTGTAGTTGCAGTTACTCATCTAAAAGGTGGAACAGGCGCGACCACGCTTAGTAACGCGCTTGCATCTTGCTGGAGCTCACACCAACTCTCGGTGGTCGTTCTTGATCTCGACGATCTAAATCCGCAAATTACGGATTGGGCGAAAGTGCCGCGTGCGGCAAGAGCATGCACCGCAGAGCTTCTCACGGAGGGGGAAGTTCCTGCTTCAAGACTTGGTGAGCTAACCCACTCTATTGAAGGCTCTTCGCATCCGTTCGCAGTTGTTGGCCAGCCTTTGCACTACGGTGAGAGCTTTCATCTCAAAGCCGATGTGATAACGGGGGCACCTAGTTCGGCAGAGTTTATCGACTCACTAATTCCACAATTGCAAGCGGCCTATGATGTAGTAATTATTGAAACTGGAAACTCCTGGGGCATTAGCACTTTCGCTGCGCTTCCTTACTGCGAGCATGTTCTTTTAGTCGCTGATGAGGATCCAAGCTCCGTGCGACGTTCCCTTGATATGTTTGCTCGTTTGTATAGTGAGTCGGATGACCCAGCGGAGTTTAATCTGGGGAAATGGTCTATTCTTCTTAACTCCTACACTGGCCTCAACTTAACTCTTGAAGAGGCG
>QIGM01000225.1 GCA_003230795.1 bacterium | reverse complement strand
GCTTACTGGTGCAGTAAATCGCTCCTTCCCTCGCAAAACTGCGGTACGCAAGGGTTCCGGAAAACCACCGTGCGGAGTTCCAATCTCTCCCTGAAAGAATGAAACAACGCTGGCTGGGAAATCTAGTGTCTCTGCTCTGGAACGAACATCCTCGATGCTTAAGTCGTTCGCGACAAGAAACAAAGCAAAATCCCCCACAACCTTCGAGCTAGGCGTCACTTTCACAATTCCACCAAGTAGCTCGTTTACCGCAGCATAGGCCGCCTTCAGCTCATGCCACCTATCGCCCAAGCCGAGAGATTCTGCCTGCGGACGGAAGTTTGAGTACTGCCCTCCTGGAATCTCATTCTCGTAAACTTCCGCAGTCGGTGAGCGCAAATCGCTTTCAAAAGGCGCGTACACGCTCCGGACATGCTCCCAGTACACGCTAAACGGGGTTAATTTTTCAAGGCTCAAGCCAGTTTCTCTCTCAGTACCTGCTAACGAAGAAACAATACCTTCCAGACTAGGTTGGCTGGTAACCCCAGACATTGAGGAAAGCGCACAGTCGACCACATCAACTCCTGCCTCGCTCGCTTCCAGGTAAGTCGCCGACTGAACGCCCGCCGTATCATGAGAGTGTAAGTGTATCGGTAAATCAACCGAGTCACGCAGGGCAGCAACAAGGACGCGCGCAGCGGGCGGGCGCAGAAGTCCTGCCATATCCTTAATCGCGATGATATCCGCACCCATCTCGGCCAACTCTCTCGCCAGGCTCGTATAGTACTGCAGGGTAAATTTTGAAGGCTCCCCAGCTTTCGCGGCAGCTTCTTCGCGCAGAACATCTCCCGTATAGCAGATGCAAACTTCGGCAATCGCACCTACTTTCTGCACCGCTTCTACTGCATTTTTCATGCGAGACGGATTGTTTAGCGAATCAAACACTCGAAAAATGTCTATCCCCGCAGCATGGCTTTCTTTAATGAACTCTCTGATAACGTTATCTGGATAACTGGTATATCCGACACCGTTCGCACCGCGCAGTAGCATCTGAAACAAAATATTGGGCGCAGCCTCACGAAGCTTCGCTACTCGCTCCCAAGGATCCTCGCGCAGGAATCGGAGCATGACATCGAATGTCGCTCCGCCCCACATTTCCAAGGAAAAAAGCTCAGGGGCAGCCAAAGCCAAAGGCCGCGCAACGCACAACATATCCGCGGTGCGCATTCGTGTAGCGAGAAGCGACTGATGTGCATCTCGAAGGGTTGTATCAGTAAGTAGGAGACTCTTCTCCTCACGCACACTTTTGAGAAAATCTTCTTTCCCGAGATCCAAGAACCGATTGCGCCATCCAGCTGGAACCGGTGCTTGCTCCTGTCGAAAGCTTACGGAACTTAGCACCGGTGAATCTTCCGCAGAAAGTTCTCTTACTTTCTTAGGACGCTCAATTCCAGGCATCAACTCGTGACCGTTAATGCTCACCTCTGCAAGAAAACGAAGTAAACGATTCGCGCGGTCTCTCCGTCGAGGGGTTTCAAACACCTCGGGATACTCCTCTAGGAAACTCGTTCTTGTGCTTCCGTCGAGAAACTTTTCATGCGAAAGCAAGTTTTCGAGAAAAGCGATATTCGTATTAACTCCACGGATACGAAACTCTCGAAGCGCTCGGGCCATTCTGCGAGCGGTGTCTCTCACGTTCGTTCCACGTGCGGTAATTTTCACAAGCATGGAGTCATAGAAAGGAGTGATGACTGCGCCCGTAAACGCCGAGCCAGCATCAAGCCGAATGCCAAAACCAGACGCCGAGCGGTAGGCTAGCAGCTTACCGTAGTCAGGCATGAAATCTTTCGACGGGTTCTCTGTTGTTATTCGGCATTGGATCGCACTTCCACGCACTGAAATCTGCGATTGCTCAAGCCCAAGTTCTGGCAGCGTCTTTCCGGAAGAAATAAGGAGCTGGCTCTGAACTAGATCGACGCCAGTAATTTCTTCCGTAACAGTGTGCTCAACCTGAATTCGTGGATTTATCTCGATGAAATAGACATTTTCATTTTCATCGACGAGAAATTCAGCGGTGGCAGCGGCCTTTAAGGAAAGCTTTCGTCCAAGCTCGAGCGCATAGCCATGAAGCATCGCTCGTGTTTCATCGGAAAGCCCGAAAGCAGGACCGTACTCAATTACCTTTTGATGACGTCGCTGCACTGAACAATCTCGTTCATAGAGATGCACGACGTTACCTGTCCCATCACCAAGAAGCTGCACTTCAACGTGCTTCGGGCGAGACACATACTTCTCGACAAACATTTCATCACGACCGAAAGTAGACAGTGCCTCCCCTCGTGCCGTGTCCCATGCGGAGGCAAGCTCGCTCTCACTTTGCACGACTCGCATCCCCCTACCCCCACCGCCATGTGCGGCTTTCACCATCACGGGGTATCCGCACGAGGCGGCGAATGCTTTCGCTTCATCGACGCTACTGAGCTCCTCACTTCCTGCAATGATTGGAACTTGTAATGACTCGGCGAGCGCACGGGTCTGAACCTTGTCCCCGGCAATTTCTAATGTCTCGCTTGATGGGCCGACAAAGACGATTCCTGCAGCCTCGGCAGCGTCTCGCAATTCTGGTCTCTCAGAAAGAAAGCCGTACCCAGGATGGATTGCTTCAGCTCCTGTTTCCTTGGCAACGGCGATTACTTCTTCTACATCAAGGTAGGACTGGACGGGCCGCCCTTTTTTGCCAACTTGATAGGCCTCGTCTGCCTTATAGCGGTGAAGAGAGAATCTATCCTCATGGCTTGCCAAGCTCTGTGCAACTGCGAAAAACTCGAATCGCGATCTCACCGCGATTGCAGACCAGCACCTTCTTAAACGGTGGTGACTCAATCGAAATGTTCTCATTTGTTCGAGAATCGGAACTCGCGGGCTTAGGCATTTCAGTCTCCAGTGTTTAACTAACTGACATCACTTGGGATACGCTTTGCATCAGAAGCAATAAAGTCTACCGACATATTCATTACGCGTATACAGTAACCTTGCAAATGGCTTGCGAAAGCTGAAATTCGATTTTAAAGACTCTCAGAAACCTCAACCCCGATGCCTAAACTGCTACCCTCTTCCTCGTTTCTTCGCCTGAGCTCACTTGGCCTCATACTACTTACTGGAGCTACCGGCTTAATCTACGAAGTAACCTGGCATCGCTACCTTTCGAATATGCTTGGTAGCCAAGCTCGTGCTAGCGCAGTCATCCTTGCGGTATTCCTCGGAGGGCTTTCGCTAGGCT
>QIGM01000043.1 GCA_003230795.1 bacterium | reverse complement strand
TAGATCGGCATCTCAAGGATCGAGTTCGACGTCGTCGTCGCTATCTATAGTGTAGCAGTGAGAGGGGTCTTAAGCAGCTAAAGCCTACCCAAATTTTAATAAATTCGTTTCAGTTCTATCTTCGAATGGCATGCCGCTGAGTGGGAATGATTTTTCGGCTCCGTTGATATAGCAAGTAAGCTGTTCAATTAAGAACTCCTTTTCAGAAATCAGAACTTTGACAATGTCTCCGATTGAGATTAGACCAACCAATTTTCCGTGCTCAATTACTGGGAGATGTCGAACGCGTGAGTCGGTCATCAACGCCATGCAGTCTTCTGCGGTTTGCTCAGGAGTCGTGTAGAGTACCTGCGAACACATGATTTCTCGAACACGCGTGGTATCGAAATCGCAACGTCGGGCAGCCGACGCACGAACGATGTCTCGCTCTGTAATAATGCCGAGGATACTGTCTTCCTCCATGACTAGTAGGGCAGCAACGTTTTTGAGAGTTAGCTCACGTAGGGCCAGTGCCAAACTGTCCTCAGGAGCAACGCTCCATATTCGTGGATCACTTTTACTGTTTAAGATTTGTTGTACGAACGGCATTGATTATTCCTCCGTTGAAATTCACTAAACCTCGTCTCAAGAGCCCCACCACGATGGCAATATAACAAATATAATGAGGCTATGTAGAAAGTTGTAGTGAATTCCTTCGAATATCTTACTTTCTCCTATGTATTCGAGGTTTTAGGCCCCTACGGCGGGATTTAAGTAGGGACTGTTGAAAAACAGTCCCGCGCTGCGTAGCAGCGCCAAAAGCCAAAATCATCTTTCAGACTCCAGAATTGTGGACGAGTTAATCCAGTAGCCGTAAGAGAAAACGTCTAAGAGCTCTTGCGAACTCTTCCTCTTCCTGGTCGCCAAGCGGGGCATCTTCTTCTGTGGGATCGTTTGATATAACCGGAGGCTCTTCTTCTTCGGGATTCGCTGTGTCCTCAGGTTCGCTGGGAGTTACTGGGTCTTCATCGACCGGCTCATCGGTCATCGGGGTTTCGGGCGATTCATCATCCGTAGGGGTAGGGTCATCCATTGTTGGATCTGTCTCGTCTGGGATTTCCGTAGTGGGATCTACGACTTCTTCTTCTCTAGTCTCAACGGCACTAATTTCAGGTAACAAAGTCGTTGTGCCGTCCTCTTCTTCCATAGTCTGAAGAATAAGAGAGAGCGATGAAGTACTTGGGTCAAGGCTGATATTACTTTGGGTTGCGTCCTCATCAGTTCCAATCTGTAAGGAGAGTTGTTCATCCTCTATTATTCCTTCAATTGAGAACTCGCCATTTTCATCCGTGACGACGGTAATACCAAGAACTTCGGAGAAAACACGAACACCTACACGCGGTATTCCGTCTGCGTCGAGCAGCACGCCACGAATCAGGGTGAGCTGTTCACCAGAGTCACTAGTGTCGTCGGGGACTGGTGCTGTGGGCTCGGTAGGGGAAGGGTTATCATCGCGAGGTCGACTAGGTGGTGGAGTGCTATCGATAGGGCGTACCTCTACCGATACAGCAGTTGCTGCCCGAGTCTCTTCGTTGACGGTGATATCAATTGTGACCTCAACGTCACCCGCTGGAAGGTTTGGCACTTCGATGGAGTTTATCTGATCAGCATTTGCAACATCGACTTGCACCGTGCCAGCCCCTATTTCGGCTTGGAAAATATAAGTGCCCGAGGTGTCAGTGGTTGATTGAGCCTCGCTATTGGCCAGAGCCACTTCAACACCAGCCACAGGCTCTCCGCTAATCGTGCGCGCGACTCCGGTAAAGGTCTTTAGGCCAGTGCCGGAAGTCCCTCCTCCGGCACAGGAGATTAGTCCGCAAATAAACGCGAGGAATAACGTAAGTCTAAGCAGAGTGAAGCTCTTCATTATTCTTCCTTATCGCCCTCTCGTATCATTGAGAAAGTACCGAGCGAAACGGTGGCCCCCCCGAGCACACCGTCATCGCCCGGGTTAAAATCTGTGTCAAACTGGGCTAGAAATTTACCAACTCGTTTGTGGAAGGCTGAGCCTTCCTCAATAAGCCAGTTGCGTATGTAGGGAATAGCGTCAGAGCGAATCCTGTCGAATTCGGTGCGCCCGTGTAGATTTGGGATATCAGGGTTGGAGAAAATATTCTCATCAACTGCGTCGATTAGATCTTCGCTATCTTTTGCGAGAAGAGCAAAACCTTCTTCTGCGTTATCGACGGGAACATAATGACTAAGGAGAAGTTTTGCTCCTCTCGGAGTTCTGGCGACAGAACCCACACGTTCTAGTTCAAACAATACTGTGCCGGGATTAAGATCCCGCGAAACCTTTGAGACTAATCGTCGGAATTGACTGTTCTCCCCTTCAAGAGTGAGGATAAGAGGGCGGTTGCGACTTCCAAGAAACTCGGCATCGTTCATCCACTGCCCGACTACGCGAGTCATGAGGCTACCAGGTTTTGGTTCGCTTTCTTCCTCTCTGAAAATACGCATAACATCTCGACGATGTAATCCTGTCATCGCGCTCAATCGGCTTACGTTAGCCTTTTCACCTGAGTTTTGAATTTCTTCGACTGCGTTTTCGACAAAAACCACTTTCATTGCTTCCATTGCATCTTGAATACGTAGCGAACGTCGCAGGCAAAAACGAGCCACCGGCCTGAGTATCAGGCGGAGGCAGGTCTGAGCGATATTTTGCGTCTCGTTCACCGGCTAGTCCAGATGTGTAATTTACACACTTTTTATATCACGCCCATAGTTATGCCGTCAACGAGCAAATAGTGACTGAATTACTCGAAATATTTACAGTGTGGGGCTTGCCGGCGTAAGTGCCCGTTCTCGCTTCAGATTAATGCTGTCGCCAAAGTCGTACTCTGCAACCACGC
>QIGM01000136.1 GCA_003230795.1 bacterium | reverse complement strand
TTTTCGATAATTCGAAGGCGCTAAGGTCATCCCGATGTGAGCGGCTTGCGAGTGTAAGCGCAGCTCCGCTCAGTGCGAGCGGCATTTTTCTGGCACGCTTTGAAAGTAGCAAATCTTTTTCATGAGTTCGGTAGTAACAACAGCCAAAGCTTAGTGCGACATCTGTTTTCTTTGTCAAAAAACCTCTCAAGACTTCAACGGAGAGCGATCCGCAGGAGTGCAAGCCAAGATGAAGGTTTTCGTTTGTCTTTGGCAAATTTGCACCTGCTAAAAGATCGCAATGCTCATACTCGAGATTAGCCGATCCTGACTCACGATATTTCTCAAAGCGCTTAATGCCTGTCTCTTGAAGGCGGGCGTCGAAATCAAGCGAGCAAACGGGAATCGCGCAGTGGTTTGCCAAGACTTGAGCGAAGTATCCAATGCCTCCGGCGTAGTCTAGAACTTGCTTGAAATGCTTCTGAATATGGAGCTCACGAATAACAGGAAGAAGACTCTCAATCTCGTATTGCTTCTTTCCGGCAACACCCAACATCGCTTGATGCGGAAGTGTCACGGCTCGTGGTGGTACAGCTTTCGGGAGAATCTCAAGTTCGCGAATAGATTCGAAGTACTTTCTCAATGAGCTGCTACGAAGCCCTGCGAATGCCCGCTGACGCTCTATTGCGTAAAGGTCAGCTGGCTTGTGAGAAGTAAGCTCATCAATCCACTCTTCTGGGAACTGTGCTAGTTCATTAGGGTATCTACTAAGAACTTCTTTCTGCCAGAAATGGGAGTGTCCAGCGAGAAAATTTTGAATTCCATCAAAACGATCTTCGAAATTAAAATAAGAATCTGATGCAGTAGCCACGGCAATTTGATTAGGAGAAGAACTTGTTATTGACGTAGCGAAGAAAATCATCTTTCCCGGGCGCTTTGCCACACACGGTTTCGATGAGCATCTCGGCACTGAATCTTTTGCCAGCGCTATGAACATTTTCCTGCAACCAATTGCGCACGGCGGAAAATTCGCCCTTTCTCAGAGAGTCTTCGAAGTCAGGGATCAGAGACGAAGCCTTCTCGTATAACATTGCTCCGTAAAGCTTCCCCAGCGCGTAGGTAGGGAAATAGCCGACAGCTCCTTGATACCAATGTACGTCCTGCATCACGCCATCGGTATCCGAGGGAACCTCTACTCCAAGATGGCGGGCATAGAGCTCATTCCAAACACTAGGGAGATCTGAAACAGAAATCTCTTTTCGCATCAGCCCTAATTCTATCTCGAGTCTAATAAAAACGTGCAGCGAATAGGTCAGTTCATCTGCATCAACTCTAATTAAGCTCGGCTTAACGTGGCTAACGCAAGCCCATAGCTCGTCTTTCGAGTAAGAACTGCACTGAAACTTGCTCGAGAGTAAAGGGTGAACGAAATCGCAGAAAGCCCGGCTTCTACCGATATAGTCCTCCCAAAAAAGTGACTGAGACTCATGAATTCCTAGGGACACGCTTTCTCCCAGAGCAAGACCACGAGACTGCTTTGGCAAGCCGGACTCATAAAATGCGTGGCCTGCCTCGTGGAGCGAACTATAGAGCGAGGTCAAAGCGTCACTTTCGTTGTATCGAGTGGTTATACGAAAATCTTCCGGTCCCATAGATGTTGCGAAGGGATGAGCTGTGGGATCTAGCCTGCCTGAATCAAAGGAGAAGCCAATTTTCGCCAAAACACTGTGATTCAGTTCTTGTTGTTTAGAAATATTTGCTTGAGGTGGTGCGGGCTGAGAACGTGGCTCTTTAGTGAGAGCTTGAATAAGAGGTTTGAGCGTCTCGGCAAGATCTTTCAGTAGGGGATATACCCAAGCAGTTCGGGCGTGTGGTTCGAATTTGTCGAGAAGAGCGTCGTATGCTTCCTCTTCGTAGCCAATATACTCGGCCTCTTCTAAATTCAGTTGCATCAGGCGCTCTAAGTGCGGCTGGATTGTCTTAAAATCGTTCTTTGGTCTTGCAGCAAGCCAAACGTGGTAGCACTGTGCAGAGCATTCTACTTTCTCCGATACAAACTTCGTGGGTAGTTTGCGGATTCGGTCAGTATCTCTTTTTGCGTTCTCTACGTTAATGGCATCGTCAGGAGATAATGTTTCGATGGCATCCGCCAATGAGTCCACTAGGTCAAGAAAGCCCTGCTTGGTGCGATGCTGATGAAGAGTCCTCGCAAGGTAGGCTCGTTGTTTGGCTCGTCCGCTTGAGGCAAGTTGCGGCATCATCACGTTTTGATCCCAGGCGAGAACGCTAGAGATGTCTCTAAGTAGTGAAGTTTCCTGCATTTCGTGATAGAAACTCTCGAGATCCTTCACGACAGATTTTGAGCTTGCTGAGGGAGTATTTTGTTTAGTCATTTTTCACTGGTCACTTTTCATTGGGAGCGCCATTACATGGATCAGTCTGTTCTTATAGTAATTCCTGCAAGAATGGAGTCAACTCGTTTCCCAGGTAAACCTCTTGCAAAGATTGCAGGGACCGCGATGCTCGAGCGAGTTTGGCGAATTGCACAGGATATCGACGTTGAAGCACGGGTTGTCGTGGCGACTGATTCCGAGGATATCAAGCAGTTTGCTGAGAGTTTCGGTGCGGAAGCTTTGCTCACGAGCAAATCCTGCCAGACAGGAACGGATCGAGTCGCAGAAGTCGCTGAGCGAATAGAGGAATCTTACGATATAATTTTTAGCTTTCAGGGTGACGCGGTTTTGATGCCACCATCCATCCTTTCGGCTGTGGTGAAGGAGATGTGTAATGACTCAAGTGTTCAAATTGCTACTCCGGCGGTTCGATTGACTGGTGAGGCGCGTCAGCGTTTTGTTGAAGAAAAACGAAAAGGGAGCACGACAGGAACAAGCGTTGTGCTAGGCGCGGGTAATCAAGC
>QIGM01000083.1 GCA_003230795.1 bacterium | reverse complement strand
CGGAGACCCGGTGAATACCGCTGCCCGCTTGAGTTCATGACCAAAGACGTTGCCTAGGCAATCTCGTTACTCAATTGCCCTTACCGGCAGAGACAGCCGATACACAAAATAAACAAACAGCGGAATCGCTAGCATCTGCGAAGAGCTAATCGTCTCACCAAAAATTACGAAGCTCATTATCAGCGCAACGAGTGGAGTAAGTAACTCCAAAAACGAAGCGGTCCCAGCAGAGATGTGCTTCAGTCCATCGAAGAAGAATACATAAGCAGAAGTGAGAGAAATCCCGACTCCAAGAATGAGGAGGACGGCGGTTTCTCCGTCCAGTACGAAGTTGAAAGCTCCTGCGCTCGGCCAGAGAAAACAAATAGGGGTTGCGATTACGGAGGAGAGGCCCATACGAAAGAATACTAATTCTTTGGGTCGAATTCCTTTGTCGACGAGGTGTTTACAAATGACCGTATTGCTTCCGTAGAAAATAGAAGCGCCAATTGCAGCTAGGATGCCCAAAGTATCGCTATCCTTAAACGCTACTTCACTAAGGTTGCCCACCGCTACCGGATAGGAAAACGCAATAGCGAGTAGCATCCACTTAATCTTTTCAGAAGGTATTATTTCGTGAAGAAATACTCGCGCGACGAGAATGACAAAAACTGGTTGAAGCTTTTCGAGTAGGGCTGCAATTCCAGTATCAATTCGTGTGAGTGCGAAAAGAATTAGGCCAGTTCCTAGAACTCCACCAAACAGACCGAGCAAGCTCAGCATCGCCCAGTTTTTTCGAAACTCCCGGAGTAGCGCTTTTGGCTTCAATCGGAAGAGCAAGAACATGGAAGCGGATGCTAGCGCGAAGGTAATTGCGATTAGCGGTATCGCTGGAATGCGGAGAGCGAGCAATTTCCAAACGGGATAGCCGACTCCCCACAAGACACAGCCAGTGAGAACTTTTAGCAGTCCGTTACGATACTCTGTGTCCAAGAGAGATCTACTGTCTCTCTTTTTCCTTGTCTTTCTTCCCCTTTCCTAATGGCGCTTTAATAATGTCTGAAGCGTTGTCGAGCACGTTTGAGGTGGTCTTCGGGGTCTCCTGTATTGTCTCAACAGCGGGCTTAAGCGCTTGGTTCGCGTTATCAGCAGTGCGGCTGGAGCTTTCATTGAGATTGCTGCAGGCGCTGGTGAAAACTAAGACAGTAAGTAGAGAGAGGGCTTTAAGAACGGACATATATTTATACTCCTAAGTTAAAAACTACCTGATCTTACACGATAAATTGCTAATGGGAAGGAGGCGAATCCTAGCATGGTGACAGCGCCTGCGTTTTCGAAGTAGAAACTTAGAGCTTCCTGACAGAGCTGGACAATTGACACAGCAATGTAGTAGGAAACAGCCTTTGGTCTTTTTCAATTGAAATAGCTGTTTATCATCGACTTGGTTGTGAGTGCCTTCACTGACAACCAGGCCGGTGGGATACCAAATTGGTTTTCGCCCTTCCGGTAGAGACAATCAACGGATTGTCGTTCTTCCACTAGTTACTGGGCTAGTGAGTTTTATTTAGGTAAGGAGTAACAAGATGAGCGAGACGTCTAACGAGCCTGAAGTGCATCCCTTGGTAAAGGAGAAGCACTCAGATCCTTTCGTCGATGAGTTGCTGGCCGAGAAGCGTCTGACCTTTATTGGTGTGCAAGAGGTAACTGCTTTCGAAACCAGACAGCTTTTGCTAGCTGGGCTCATCGACATCCTTCGGGCGCGACGAGCCAAGCGGACCAATGTCGATTATAGTGACCGCACGATGGGTTACCGGAATCGCGTAGAAATCAGCGAATTGCCTGTTGATGCTGCGGTGTTCGAGTATTACGCTTCGCAGATTTTCGGGAACGCTACGTTACTTACGGTCACCGGTCTCAGTCTTGCCGTTGAACAGTGCTCCGACGAGAAATACTGCCAAGCGCTTTTTCAGAACATCGCGCGAACGACCGAGTTGGATCTGACCGTCTTTCCTGAAGGCTGGGATGACCTCTGTGTCTATGTGCGTGACCTCCTGTCAGCAAGCAAAGCGCCCGCTTTCAAAAAGGAACCTCAAGCGGCTGCGTGAGATTCTGAATGAGAACTCCAAACCAGGGTTGTGGTATCCCACCTCAGCCCTGGTTTTAGCTTTCTCGAAGATTTCCGAACTAGTACTTAGTAGTGTCATTATGCAAAAAATTGTGGCGATTACAGGCGCTGGTATGAGTGCAGATAGTGGTCTTAAAACCTTTCGCGATAACGACGGGCTTTGGGATGGGCATGATGTCGCCGAAGTTGCAACACCCGAGGCTTGGGAGCGAGACCCGCTTTTGGTATTGCGTTTCTACAACGAGCGCCGGGCGGCGCTCGAGCAAGCCAAGCCAAACGCGGGGCATCTTGCTCTTGCAGATCTCGACCGTGACCACGAAGTCCATATCGTCACGCAGAATGTTGACGATCTTCATGAACGCGCGGGTTCAAAGCGTGTTCTGCATTTACACGGAGAGCTGACTAAAGCACGCAGCGTTAGGAATGAAGCGCTTGTAGTTGACATTGGCTACCAAAGAATTGAGATCGGAGATCAAGGAATTGACACTGAGCAGCTTAGACCGAACATCGTTTGGTTCGGTGAATCGGTTCCCTTGATTGAAGAGGCAGCTCACATTGTTTCAGACGCCGATATCCTCCTCGTGATCGGGACCTCATTAGTTGTCTATCCAGCCGCTGGTCTGATTCATCAGGCACGTTCTGGAGTCACCACGTATTTAGTAGACCCACAGAAGCCAGATAGTATCGATATTGAAAATGTGCACTGGATTCAGGCGTCTGCTGCTGAGGGAGTTCCTGAGCTGGCTTCTAGACTGCGAGCTTAACGTCGCTTCAAATGGAGAATGTCTCTAGC
>QIGM01000337.1 GCA_003230795.1 bacterium | reverse complement strand
TCCAGCGTGCGAACTACTTGCTGCATTTGCGGTGAACTTTCTTCAACTGAGCGAATTTGCATTTCTAATTCTGTTGTCGATTCGCGCAGATCTGAAATGGAAGGGGGGATCTGGTTGTCAGCCAATCGCGACTGGCAAAGAGGGCACGAGCTATGATCCGCAGATTCTTGATCTTTAAAAAGCTGAATACTACGCAAGCGAGCTAGTTGGGCTTCTCCTTCACGGGAGTAGCCCTGTCGATCGGATGACAGCGCCTGAGCGGCCAGTAGTTGATCCTTGATTCGGTGAAGGTCGTGTGTGAGTTGTTGGCGATTCTCCCGGAGTCGTTCATACTCATCACCTTCTTCGGCAATCTCATTTTCTTCGTCAGGCAGAGGGCTGGAGCTAATATCCTTTAAAAGCGCTACGCTCTCTTCCCATTCTTCGGCTGTTGTTCCAGCAGGGCGAAGCCCGAGATCGACAGCCTCCAAAATCAAACTTTGAGCACGTGAAATACCACTTCCACGCACCGCTTCATGCTCGGCCAGTTTTCTCTCCAGGCCACGAGCCTCATAGCGTAGCCTTCGCAATTCAGCCATTTTCGCAACGTGTTCATCATCAACTGCACCGAGGAAGTACGGCATCGTGTCCTTGATAGCCTGCGGTATCCATTGCTCGCTTTGCTTATGAAACAGATGGCGATTGCTGATGACCTCGCTTTGTTGTTGAAAGCAATAGAATAAGGCGTGCCGGATATTTGCGGTGAGCGGATGTCGGGTCTGTCCGGGCGGCGGTTCATGGATATTTTGAGAAATGCCAGCGTGGGTTGTAAGAAGTTTTTCGAGCGCTTTGGGGTTCGTAGTTTGCGTCAAGGATGAATAATCAGGAAGGGTTATTTCTTTCCCAACTGTATAAAACACATCAGAAGAGGCTTCCTGTCCATTTGGTGGCAATCTCCGAGCGACAAACACGTGCCCCTCAGGAACTTGAAGGCGAACACCGACCCATTCGACAGCTTGCCGAATGATTCCCTCTGGTATCCCACATTCCGAGGCACCGAAGCAATAATCCATGATCTCGATTAGGGCTGTTTTCCCAGTCTTGGAGGAACCCGTAATAATATTGAGGCGTCCCGGCTTGAGCGATACAACGCGCCTTTCCTGGTTGAAACCGTATAGAACTATATCCAGCACTTGAAAACTCATGGTCGGACTCCCCAAAACGCCATGGCGGTATGCGTTTCACCTGCTTCCGCGAACCATTTTCCTACGAATCGGGCACGCATGACGCACTCCCTTGCTTCATCAGAGAGTGTCCTGGTTGTTCGTGTGACATCAGTGTTGCTCAATGTAGTTTCAAGTAAGCCGCCGTTTTTCGGTATAATCAAATCAAGTAACATTCCAAACTGAATAGCCTCTCTCGTATGTGGCTTCAGAGAGACAAGTCGTTCGTAAAACAAGACACGCGCCTCTGGATTCTCCTGCAACCATGCTGCCATGGACGTTCGTGTATTTGGCGGCAAGCTTTCTCGAGTTGGCTTGTGTAGAACAATCGGGAGAAACATGAATACCAGGGAGAAGGGAACGCCTTCGTTCCTTACGGTGGCATAATTCTGCATCGCCACAGAAAGCGTGGTGCAACAAAAAGCTGGATTGAATAAATACGCCTCTTCTTTCGGGCGGGAGAACCAAGTTTTCATGGTGTCGCCTCCTGGCCTTCAAGCAACCGATGGAGGCGATCTTCAAAATCAAGATGCCAGCCAACGCGCTGCGCATCGGAAAGCAACTGGTACGTACCACGTGGAATGAACGGTTCGGTTACACCCGCTCTAATCCCTCGGTGTGAACCGGTTTCAACCCACTTGTAAAGCGTTTGGGCTGCTACCTTCTTAGCATCTTCACTGGACTGTTCACCAAGCTCGTCCCGCATTTGTTGAAAAAGGATGTCCCATTCTTCAACAAGTCGATCTTCGTACTGATCCAATTCGCCGACATAAAGCAAGTCCTCGCGCATCCATCGCGACCGCTGCACGTAGGCTCGATATAGATTTCTGATCGCGTGAAAGATACGAGCATTTCCAACCTCGATCAATCTCAGTTGGTGAACGAAGATGCGGTCCTGGTAGCCGGAAGCGTCAACGCTTGCGCTCATGATATCGTCGTCTATCGGCAGGCTCTCTTCCTTAAACTGCTCGCGCAGAGACGCAGTTTCAGAATCGAGTTCTTCACTCAAGATAGGTTTCGCGTTCTCGTCAGTTAAATGGTGTATTGCGCGCCTAAACCACCACCCTTCGAGGCGCTGCAGAAATGAGTCGAGAAACTTGCTTGGAGCAAACCCGAAAGACACTTCCTTGAGTTCGGGATTCAGGTCGGCAACATGCGGCACGCCGTCTACAACGAACGTATTCTGTAGAAGGTGCTTTCGCTGGTTCTCGCTAAGTCCGCGATATGCTTGATATGCTGGAGCGTTTGTTTGGTTTGTGGATGAGTTGGCGGTTGAGTCCAATCGATCCATTGCCGTGTCAGGATTTCGATTCTCGCCTGGTTTCAAATAGTGCGCGGCATGACCGTCGGTCGCTTCGGCTGTCGTGACCAGGAAGTAAAGGGTTCCAGAGGGGGTGCTATTGTTCTGAATGCCTTCGCACCAAATGCGCAAAGTCTTCCACAAATCAGTGGAGCCGTCCGTCAAGTCGGCTGCACTATTCACATGATGTTTTGTCTGAAGCAATTCGGGTGCTTCGCCATTTTGCTCGAACACGACATCATCGAGGGTTTCAATCGCGACGATGAAGTCTTGCCCCTTTCGCAAACGCCGAAGCGACTCGAGCAGCGCATAGCGCACTTGGTATATGTAACCAAGCGCTGATGGCGCTGCTGAGTATTGGCCTCTATCGGTTACGTTCAAGTCTTTACCTCTGTCA
>QIGM01000044.1 GCA_003230795.1 bacterium | reverse complement strand
TGGGAAAGAAAACGTTTTCTCACCAATGGTGTTAAAGATTATATCGACCAAGCGTTCCCTGCTGAGTTGCCTTCGATTCAACACGCGGTAATTAATTCTATCGCTCAGGCTGATCTCGCTTCAAAATGCGCCTGCGCTTCGACTGTCATTCCAAATGTAATGAACTTCGAACAGTGTGAAGTGTTTCTTGATGACTACTCCTCAGATCTCCGAGATCGTCTCGGTTTAACGAAGAAAGATATTCTAGTGCTGCAACCGACCCGTATTATCCAACGCAAGGGAATTGAACACGCGATTGAGTTAGTGAGTCGACTCGGAAAAGAAGCGGTAATGGTTATCTCTCACGCCAGTGGAGACGAAGGTGATGATTATGCAAAGCGAGTGCGCGACTACGCAGAGCTGCTTAAGATAAGAATTATCTTCGCCGCAGGCATTATCGGGGAAGAGCGCAGAAACAATGCTGATGGCAATAAGATCTACAGCCTCGCAGACATTTATCATCAGTGCGACCTTGTAACATACCCTTCTGAGTACGAAGGCTTCGGTAACGCTTTCCTTGAAGCAATTTTCTACCATAAACCTATCGTCGTTCAGAACTACTCGGTCTACTCGGTGGATATTAAGCCGAAAGGTTTCCACATGATCGAGTTCGACGATTATGTCAGTGAACAAACGGTCGCTGAAACGAAAGAGATTCTTTCAAATGCCGCACTTCGAAATGAAATGTGTTCGCGAAACTTTGAGCTCGCCCGACGCTACTTCTCCTACCCAACGCTTAGCTATAAACTAGGTGCTTTAATAGCGAACGCCTTTGGCCCCAAAGAAGAACGAGAAAGAGCCAAGCAAGAAGCTCTTGAGCGTGCTCGGATGAGCGGATAGCGTTTACTGCTCGTTAATTTATCACTAAATTGTTCTCTGATTTTCCCTTCTTTTGCTCTCACTTGAAAGGTATCAAGCTTGGTGTCCGTGATCAGGCAGTGCTCGACAGTGCGATTGATGGTTACGCGATTCGACCTGACCCCTTTTTTACGAGCTTACAACAAGCCTTCCTCTCGCAATAATTCGCGCACTTCAGCAGAGTCGAAGCTTGTAAATATCGTGCGAGAACCTGAGAAACATGCACTAGAATCCTCTCCCTCGCTCACTAAGCCAACGACAGCGAAAACTCCCGGCTGATACTCTAGAACAGCCGGGCCACCTGAATCCCCTTCGCAAGAACTACCACCGTTCTCAGCATCCAACGGGGCAGCAAGGAATGAGCCGACTTCACTCTTCTCTACGACAATCATAAATGCCGAGCGAGGTAACTCCAAACCCGGAGCGCTCTGAGGTTCACCATATCCATGAACACTTATGAGACTTCCAAGAGTGGGTGAAATCAATTCAGGAATGACCGCAATCGGCTCAATGCCTCGATCTTGAAGAGCATCGAACGGAATTTTGACAATCGCAAAATCGTTCGGCGGGGTAGGCATCTCGAGGTAGGGAGTAATATTAGATAAACCATTTGAGGCCACAGAAGTACCGTCCGCAAAAACAACTGTGGGAAGAGAAAGTGCGCCGATTAGGCAATGTGCAGAGGTCAGTATAGCGGTTTTTGAAACAATCACTCCACTGCAATCCCCAGTCCCGAGAAACGTACTGGCCAAAACTCTGACTACAGGAGTGTTCGTTTGACGGCACTCCGTTCCTCCCAAAACTAGTACCCGAGAACATGATTCCTCACTCTCATCTCTGCCACTAGAATCCGAACAGCCGAATTGACTAAGGATGAGAAAAAGAAAGACTACGGCCCTCGACATCCTACTGAGCTGCCACATCTGGTGCATAGCTCGAGATAAAATCTAGGATGAGAGAATTCTGCAAATCAACAAAACCAGATAGTATCGCAGGAAGTGTGGGGCATGATACTCCATTAACAAATAGTCCGAAGCTATTTACGCCGATGAGGGTGGTAACTCCATTCACGATTTGCACGGCTGGACCTCCGGAATCGCCGCCACAGATACTCGCACTATTCGATCCAGAGGAGGTTGCAAGCAGGTTGCCGTTGATAATATCTTCAATAACGAATTCAGCCGACTTGAGTGTTCCAACCTCTCCCAAGTTATTTGTTCCATATCCGAAAACTGAAAACTCCTGCCCCGGAAGCGTCAACTGGCTCACCAATACTGGAAGCGGACCTATCGCCGGGTTAGGCACACGCGAGATTGTCGCCATGGCGACATCGAAGCGCGAACCGACAGATCCATCATACAGCGGATGAATCGCAAGGTTACTCACTGGTATGAACTCACCGTCATCACCACCGGCTCTAACGACAAAGCCTTGAATCGCAGAACCAAAACTCCGTATCGGATCAACAAAGCAATGGGCTGAGGTGACAATATCATCAACCGTTACCAATGTGCCGGTGCAAATACCTGCGTTAAAAAACTGTGCCCCATCGCTTGCAATTGAAAATATCGCGACAACAGCAGTGCGAGCCGATTGATTACAAGACTCACCGTTAAGGATTTGCTGGTTACCTGAACCAACTCGGGCCGATAGAGAACTACAGGCATTACCACCGAGGTCACTACCTCCTCCGCCACCACCGCCGCAACCGAGGCAAGTTAAAGACACTAAGATTAGGTAGAAGAATAGTTTGCTCATTTTCTTGCCTCCCTGGTACTATGACCCTGGTACTATGAACTGAGTGATGTGAAGTTCAGATAGCCCCATCATCTCTAAAAGCAGATTTAGATGCAAACAAGCTTCGCCATCGCTGCGAAATCAGCCCAAAGCTTTGCACATCTTGAATATCTTGATGTCCGGGAGCGGGCTTTTCGCTTCTTCGCCTAAAACGTATTCAAGTTTCTCAAAGTAAGAAATATTGTACTCTCGGGCAGTTAAGAATACTTCTCT
>QIGM01000372.1 GCA_003230795.1 bacterium | reverse complement strand
CAGTAGAAAAAGCCTATTCAACGGATGCAAATATCTGGGGAGCGACCCACGAAGCGAAGTCGCTTGAGTACCTAGATCAAAGCATGAAGATCGTTACGCCAATTATGGGCACCTCGTTTTGGGATTCTAGCGTCGATATCCCCGCTGAAACCGTTACTATCGGATTTCATGAGGGACTACCCGTTAGCATCAACGGCACCACGTACGATGACCAAGTGAAGTTGGTATTGGAAGCAAATGCTATCGGAGGTCGTCACGGTCTTGGGATGTGCGACCAAATTGAGAACAGAATTATCGAAGCCAAAAGTAGGGGCATTTACGAAGCTCCAGGCATGGCGCTTCTCTTCGCTGCATACGAGCGATTAGTAAACTCTATCCACAACGAGAACACTCTAGACAACTACTTCACCATGGGCAGAAAGCTTGGACGTTTCCTCTACGAAGGAAGATGGTTCGATCCTCAAGCTTTAATGCTTAGAGAGTGTCTACAGAAATGGGTAGCAAAGGCGGTTACTGGAGAAGTAACGCTAGAGCTTAGACGAGGTGATGACTACTCGATCCTAAACACAGAAGGTCCGAATCTGTCGTACTCACCTGAAAACCTTTCGATGGAACGAGTAGCTGATGAACCCTTCAGCCCCAAAGACAGAATCGGGCAGCTGACTCTAAGAAACCTAGACATCGCTGAGTCACGCGATAAGCTAAAGCTCTACGCAGAGTCCGGTAATCTTCAACTCTTCGGAATTGATAAAAAGTACGGGCTTCCTGAATAGGGAAAGCCGTAAAGATTGTGCGGATAATTGCTTGGACTACTACGCGGCCTGAATACCAGCCGTTTCGTTACCGCCTATTCCAAGTAGACTCTCTAGGCGATGTACCCAAAGCTTATAGGTGGTGGAGATTGGCAACTCTATGCTCGCAGCACCTTCAACACGAAGGTTCTTTCCTCCAACCAGTCCTCGGCCAGTGATAGGTATATTGGCTTCAGCGCAGCGCGCCCGTACTTCTTCTTCGCGCTCAGCTAAGCAGCTAATAAGGAATCGTGCAGAGGTCTCACTAAAGAGCGCCGCGTCACGTCGAAGTGGGACTGGACCATTCGGAGTTTCAAACACTTGGTCGTCAATATGAAAAACGCAACCGATGGGACGTCTTCTACTCATGCAAGATTCAGTGAGCGCCGCCGCAAGACCGCCACCGGAGAGATCGTGAGCAGAAGAAAGCATTTCATCTTCAATGAAGCGTATCACTAATTCGCAAGTAGCTTTTTCGTTTTCGAAATTGATATCCGGTACAAGCTTATTAACCTGCTTATGAACGTAGGAAGTGTATTCAGAGCAACCAATTTCATTTTGAGTTAGCCCAAGTAGTAAAATAACATCTCCCTTCTTCTTAAATCCAACCGTACAGGTCTTATGTAAGTCTTCAAGAACACCCGCCATGAGTATTGCAGGGGTTGGAAGGATAGGATTTGCTTCAGATCCGTGCCCCAATGCGATTTGCTTCGAGAGGATAGGAATATCCCAAATTCGACTCGCATCACCTAGTCCACGAATAGATTCCGCGAGGTCGCAGACATCTTTGTAACTATCTGGATTACCAAAGTTCATGCAGTAAGCGATTCCAGAGGGTCTCGCTCCTACCGCTGCTAGATTGCGCATGCTCTCAGCTACGGTCTGCACAGTGCCGAGGTAAGGTTCTTTGCTTACGTAGAGTGAGTTCGAATCGAGTGTTACAGCTATTCCGCGATTGCTTTTTACTTGCTCTCCATCCTCGGCTCTTGCTTCATGCAGCGTTACTCCACCGTAGTTCATGTTTCTGACCCGCAGAACAGCCGAGTCACCGCCGGGGCGTTGTACGGTGTTCGCGCCAACCACTTGGTCGAACATTCTATACATCGGCGCACGAGAACAAAGATTCGGATTAGCCATTAAGTCGAGCCAAACATCCTCGAGGTCTTTCGGGCATGCGATCTCTTGTTCTTCTTCTCCGTGCTCTTTCGATAGCGCTACTTCTCGAATTAAAGACCACTCGTCGACGACTTTACGCTTTCTTCGACGAGCCTTTTCTGCGTCATCGTTTTTGGCACTACGCTTAAGCATTGGTGGAAATTGAACCACCTCGTATGATTTTTTCTCAGCTCCCTCAACAGCAAACTGAAAGGGTATATCAGCAGCCTGATAGTGGTTCCAGTAGAATTCTATTCCATCAGAGTCATTTACTTCTCCGACCTTTACACTAGCTAGATCCCATTTATGGAGAATCTTATTTAGCTCTCTGTGTTTACCCTTTTCAGTAATCATGAGAACTCGTTCACTGGACTCGCTAAGAATAATATCTAGGGGGTCCATATCTTGAACGCGTAGGGGAATACGATCGATGTCGAGCAATATTGGTCGATGGATACGACGAGAGAGATCGAAGACACCGACGGCAAGGCCACCAAAACCGACCGCAATTAGCTCTCGAAGCACTCCCTTCTCAATTGCCTCCGCGCAAGCGTTGACCAGTCGATTCGCAAGAAGTGGGTCGCTGATTTTAAGAGTGTTGTGAGTTCTACGTTGACTCTCGAGTAGAACATCATCGTCGTTGGTTTCTTCTTCTAATCCATCAAGGCCAGTCTTGGCTCCGACGTATAGAACAGGACTTCCGTAAGCAACCTCTTCTACTTTCAGGGCGTTATCGCTACTCAAAAGTCCGACAACACCGCTATTGACCATGGTTTCGCCGTTATACTGCTTATGAAAATAGAGTTCTCCGCCAACAACGGGCACGCCGTACCGCATACCAAAAGCGCTTATGCCATCGGTCACACCTTGAAGCAGTCGCTGGTTTTGAATTAAATCGTGACTTCCAAATCGCAGCATATTGAGTAAGCACAGTGGTCGAGCACCAATAGTTGCAAGTTCCTCTA
>QIGM01000547.1 GCA_003230795.1 bacterium | reverse complement strand
CTGCTCTAGACGCTAAGTCGCTCGCAAAGGTGCCAGAGTCAAAGAGCATAGTACGTTCTATTCAGATAGACGTTCGCGAAATATTTGAAGAATCTAATATTGGTTTCTTCTATGAAGCTGTAAATAACCTGAAGGCTTCTACGAAAGAGGAAGTGATTCGCCGAGAAATTCTTCTTGAGGAAGGCGATACCTTCGATAATTTTCTTCTCGAAGAGAGTGAACGAAATCTACGCTCGCTTCCTTACCTAAGACGGATTGCAATAACTGCGCTTGATGATGGTCGATTCGTCGACCTTGTTGTGAGCGTGCAAGACACCTGGACTCTTTTTCCGTTTATTACCTTATCCTCTGGTGGCGGGACGAAGAAGCGTGCGGTTGGAGTGACGGAAGGGAATCTGCTTGGCTACGGCAAGCGCTTGGAATTGTTGGTTGCCGATGACGAAGGGCGAGAATCTATCGAAGGAGTTTGGGATGACCGACGACTGCTTGGTTCATATCATCGACTGACACTTGGGCAGTTTATTCGTACCGATGGCTTCCGATCATTTGCCTCCGTTGGCCGTCCATTTCGTAGCTTAGTTGAGCCTTACGCCTGGTCGTTAAACTCCAATGTGTACGACTTAGTAGGCCGTTTGTTTGAGGCCGGAGATGAAAGATTCATTTATCGTCAACGTCATATTGCTCTGGCTGGGGGTTATACTATCTCACGAGGCGATCCTGAAGATTTGTTGCGCCGCTACACCTTGGGCTACGATTATGTAGATGATGATTTTGATGAAGCGGATGACGGTGACTTCGACGATATTGGCTTGGACCTAGATGGAGTGAGCAGAGACCCGGCGCTAGTGCCTGAGAATCAAAGATTCAGTGGACCGTTTTTGGCTTTTCAGCAAGTTGAGCCTGACTATATCTCCAAGAATTTCGTCGATAGATTCGAAAGAGTCGAAGATTTTAATCTCGGTAATGAACTTAACCTTCGAAGTACCTTCGCGGCTGATGCGCTCGGTTCTATACGTGACACGCTCCTCGTGCAGGCTTCTGATAGTGATGGCTGGCGCGTAACGCCGAGCTCCTTTCTTCGCGGAGAGCTTGGAACGAAATTTCGTGTCAATACTACAGGTTTTAACAACTCCCTTATGAGTGGCCGCCTAAAGTATTACAATATGCTCGGCGCGAAGTACCTCGGCGGAAGTTACATTGGGAAACACACATTAGCTGGCTCGCTTTCTTTAGATTGGGGAGAGGATCTCGATCGAAACGTTGAGCTTTTACTCGGAGCCCGAACGGGATTGCGTGGCTACGAAGATCGCACCTTTACCGGTGACCAACGAATCGTCCTCAATCTAGAGGACCGTTTTCACCTAATCGAAGATTTTTATCGTCTTATTAGTATCGGTGGCGCAGTGTTTTTAGATGTTGGAGGCACGAGTCGAAAGAATTTTGGCGAAATCGTTAACCATAACCTCTACTCAAATGTTGGTTTTGGCTTACGGTTTGGATTGACCCGTTCCTCAGGAGGATCAGTGCTAAGGCTCGACTTCGCCTTCCCATTACGCGACGGTCCTGATGGTAGTAAGGTTGGAGAGCCGAGAATTTTGATCACTACTGGGCAGCTCTTTAGCGCTCGTTTGCCCTCGGAGCGACTTAACGAACAGGCTGCTACTGTCAGTACTGGATTTCTGCCCTAATACCTGATACGACCTGTGACGATCCTCGCACGACTTTTTTGTAAGCGATACGGTCGTTTAGAGTAGATTCTTTATCGAGGTTCTCTCGATTCGAGCTAGCGCATTTGCTATTCCTCAACTTGGCAGTGACTCTCTTTAGGACTCTCTTTAGGTTGTGAGTTTGGCAATGTTATTTTTCATTAGTATTTGGGTTTAACCCATTCGACGGAGATGTTTTTATGGAGACGTTTTTATGGAAGCGATAAATGGCGCAAAAGGGGCCCCGGCTCCAGTTGGAGCTTATAGCCAGGCAACCAAAGCTGCCGGCTTAGTTTTCTGTGCTGGGCAGGTCGCGCTCGATCCAGATACTGGCAAGCTCGTCGGTGATGATGTTGCGACGCAGTGCAAGCAAGTGCTGAAGAATCTCGAAGCAGTGCTGGCAGCAGCGGGTTCGGAGTCAGATAAAATTTTGATGACTTCAATCTTCCTCTCAGAAATCTCCGATGCTGCGGTAGTGAATGAGCTCTACGCAACTTTTGTTAATACTGATGCTCCACCTGCTCGTCAGACCTTTGCGGTTAAGGCGCTTCCGCTTGGAGCACTTGTCGAGATTTCATTAATCGCTTCAGAATAAGAATTAGAAAACGAGAACACATATGGCTTCCCTCGAAGAATTACGCGAACAAATAGACGGCATCGATAACGACCTAGTCGAGAAGCTCTCGAAGCGCGCCGAACTTGTGCTCGAAGTTAAGAAGGCAAAGCGCAAAGACAATATTGACGTCTATTCACCTGCGCGCGAGCGTCAAATTCTCGATCGGGTCCTCGATATCTCCAAGGACGGTCCTTTTCCTTCCGGGCCTTTGGAAAGAATTTTCGTTAACATTATTAGTGCTACCCGTTCGCTTATTGGTGATCTGCATATCTCCTATCTCGGACCGGAAAGCTCGCTTGCCTATGAAGCTTCTGTGCAGCAGTTTGGCGAAGCCGTAACCCATTCTCCTGCGACGAACATCCAGGATGTATTCTCGGATGTGGAGAAAGGTGATGCGAACTTTGGCATCGTGCCTACGCGCATTAGTTCGACCGGGGTGGTCGATGAGACATTCGATCTACTGATGCAATCGAACTTAAACATCATCGCCGAGCTTGAAGTTACTGAAAGGCTTGCGCTATTTAGCCATTCTGGTGGTCTTGGAGATATCTCAAGAGTTTACTCGGATGCGCATAGTTTTATTCGTGCCTCTGC
>QIGM01000139.1 GCA_003230795.1 bacterium | reverse complement strand
AATCTCCGATCTTTGCTGGAATGTTCTTCGCATATGGGTAATGAGATTGAGCGCGAGTCGCGAAGAGGAACCTCTTCGAGGCTCCGCGATGTATATGGTTTACATGCTACGATTGCCTCGAACTTTCTTAATCTAGGAGTTTGCTATGCTTACGATTTTGCCAGCGACTGAAGTTGATTATCGAGCGATGCCAAATCTTTGGGGCGGTCGCACACCAAATCCTTATCCAGAAGAACAGCCAGTCGATCGCTACGCTGAAGGATTTGCCGCAATTGCAGGAATTTTGGAGGCTCTAAAAAAAGAAGGTCGCTTTGAGATCTACTTGCTCCATCGACATTTCGATGTCCATCCGGGCGAAGCACTACTCGAAACCTACGACCCCAAGGAAGGCGCTTGGGATCTCCAAGTATTGAGCACCGAAGAGCTTTTCACGGAACGCTACTGCCCCGCGGCGTTTAAGTTCGTCGCCCCGAGCAAGGCGCTCGGTCTGACTTTCCTCGACCAAAGCTTAGTTGCGCCGTTAGACAACTCGGACACGGAATGTCTCAGGCAGATCGGTGAAGTACTGCATCAACTCAAGCTTTCGGAGGTACTCGGGATTTCGAGCACTCACCGAGAGCAGGGCCGTGGCTCACTGCAGCGATTCATCGAGTCCTCCACTACCCCACTCTCTGCCCGACGCGAGCGAAGTGTGCCAGTTGAGCGCTTTCCCGAATCGAAAATTGCAACCTTCACGCACTACCGCCGAGTGAAGGGACAGTGGGTTGCCACACTCAGTTGTTACGGCGACGGCGATCACTAACTCCAATGAGGTTTATTTGCTTGAGCAAAGGATTGCTCAAGCAAAATTTTTCTACATCGTGGCGTCAAAACTACTTTTTAGCGCCGCCCTAGTTGCTCAATACAGTATTCGAGAAACAGTACCTAAGCTTTCATGACTACCTAGCCAACCCCCGCGTATCAGTTAAGAGCCGTGCTCGTAGCTAAAAGCAGAAAATACTTCCCTCATAATTCCGTTATTCTCTGACTGTTAGAATAAAAAACGGAGACCGAAGCAACCGCCAGCAGTACCTAACACCGTTAGCTCATAGAAAAACTAAAGTAGCTTTTAACTAGCCAGCAGAAGGTGTGGGGCCAAACATCCCAGCTTGCAAAGAACGTGCAATTGATTCCGCAGTTCAAGACTACGAATTGAGACTTTCATAAACGATCGTAACAAACTCAGAGTTATCGAGTAGAACGCCGAGTTTGTTGCTTCAAGCTGGAAGATTCTGGGCTGATGATGAATAATTTTAGTATTCCCTAACTCAGTGGTTGACCAACCTATAGATATCGCCGTATTATATGAACCATGGTACAGCGAGACGTTAATATACTAAAACAACACAGCTTTTTTCTTTTTGGTGCGAGGGGAACTGGCAAGACATATTGGTTAGAGCGACTTCTGAGCTCTGATAATACTATATCCATTAATTTACTAGACCCATTGGAGGAGGAAAAATTCTCCCTAGACCCCCATGAGCTATCAAAAAGAATTGACCAGCTGCCAAGTTCCGTCACTCATGTCTTTATCGATGAAATCCAGAAAGTGCCCAAGTTGCTAAACTTGGTTCACCACTATATTGAAAAAACGGACCTCGTTTTCGCTCTAACGGGCTCAAGCGCCAGAAAATTAAGAAGGGGCGGTGCTAATCTCTTAGCTGGCAGAGCATTCACCTACTATATTTTTCCGTTTTCTCATCGAGAACTGGGCTCAAACTTCGATCTCAATAGCACTCTGCGCTGGGGTAGTTTACCAAAAAGATTTGAACTAGAAACAAGCGAAGAAAAGCAATTATACTTGAGAGCTTACGTAAATACCTACCTCAAAGAAGAAATAGCAGAAGAGCAAGTAGTTCGAAAGCTAGACCCCTTTCGTAGGTTTTTACAAATTGCAGCCCAAACCAGTGGACAAATTATTAACTACAGCAATATCGCTAAGGACACTGGCGTAACTATTAAAACGGTGCAATCGTACTTTCAAGTTTTAGAAGATACTTTGATTGGAAGTTTTTTGCCGACTTATCACGAGTCTATTCGCAAGAGGCAGTTTGAGAACCCTAAATTTTATCTTTTTGACAATGGTGTTAGGCGCGCACTCAGTAAAACTATTAGCATTGACCTATTGCCGCAAACATATGCATACGGAAACGCCTTCGAACATTTCATCGTTCAAGAGATTATCAAACTACAACACTACCAAAATTTAGACTACGATCTGTCTTATCTCAGAACATACGATGATGCTGAAATTGATCTAATCATAGATCGTCCTGGACGCCCAAAGGCATTAATTGAAATCAAGTCAAAGGAACACATCGATGAACGCGATTTACGTCATCTCAAGGCCTTAGGTGCGGATATAAACAATAGTGAAATGTTTTGTCTAAGCCGTGACCCCAATCCAAAACGAATCGGAAACATCGCTTGCCTACCATGGGAACAAGGATTAATAGAAATCGGACTATAGTCGCCGCACTTTAAAATTCCCGTTTTTGGGTTTAGCAGTGGCTTTTGCATTGATCTGGGCCGTCATTGCCGTGTTTTTAATGGAAGGCGCTATGCATAGAAAAACGACGTTTACTCGAGGAGGCCGCGCATTTTATGAATTTTCTCCAAGGCCTCCTCAGAGAGCGTAGGGTATTCTAATTGCAATTTCTCAAGAGTGGCGACCATGATTTTTGACACAGTCATGCGCATGTAGGTTTTAGAATCCGCGGGAATTATGTACCACGGCGCCCAGGCGCGAGATGTTTGTTGTAACGCCTCTTCGTATGCTTCCTGGTACGAGTCCCAATACTCTCGTTCTTCAACGTCGCCTGTGGAGAACTTCCAATTTTTTTCTGGCCGATCTAGCCGTCGAATAAATCTCTTACGTTGTTCTT
>QIGM01000203.1 GCA_003230795.1 bacterium | reverse complement strand
GCGCCTCATCGACAATATGAGACTGATATAGTCATCTAGAAGAGAAATTCTCGGTAACTTTAGCTGTCGCGACAATTCTTTGATTTGAGAAAGTTCCTTGCTCTGGCAGCAGCCTTCAGTGGAGAAACCCCGATCAGGGTTTTTCCACTGAAGGCTGTTGCCAAAGCAAGGGGCTTTCTCAAATCAAAGTATTTCAGCTACAGTACAATCTACCAAAAATTTCTTTTCACGATGACTATATGCCGCAATTTCGACAAATCTATGGGTAAGAAAAAAGGCAAAACAGCAACTAGCACCGCTGATGGTTCGAAGCTCGTCGATGCGAACAAGACAGCGCGGCGGGATTACGAAATTGTCGATAGATTCGAGGCAGGGATAGTGCTTTGTGGCAGCGAAGTGAAATCCATACGTAATAATGGCGTGAGCCTAAGAGATAGCTATGTAAGACTGAAGGGAAAAGAGTGTTACCTGGTCGACGCACACATCGCCCCCTACACCTTTGCTGGTAAAGACGCCCATGACCCTTATCAAGACAGAAAGCTATTGCTAAATAGAAAAGAGATAGATCGTCTCTCGGTTCAATCGCAAGCGAAGGGGCTCACCATTGTTCCTATGTCAATCTACTTCAATTCGAAGGGTCGCTGTAAACTCGAAATTGGCCTTGGTCGCGGTAAGAAACTTCACGACAAGCGCCAGGATCTTAAGGCTCGAGAAGCTAAGCGTGATATGGATAGAGCAGATCGCAATGAGTCTTACTAAAATCGTTCTCTAGATGACTGCTTAGTGAAATACTATTTCCTTAGATGGAGCTGGAGTCTTTATTCGAGAAGCATCTCCCACCGCTGAGACGGTGATATTTCCAAATGCCTTCAAAATATCAGGACGGACTAGCTGATTCAGTCCGTAGAATATTTGTAGCGATCTCACAGCAGCAAACCAGTCCTTTTTTGCGATATTGAGCTGTAAGAGATTAGCAGCGCGGCGCATGTCGATGAGAATTTCTTCTTGCTTAGGCAACATGCTGATTACCTCCGCATGCTCGCTTTTGCGCTCTAGCGCCTGAGACTTAACGGTTTCAAATGTCTTCTCTAGACCTTGCAGAGATGCGAATACATGAATTGCTATTTCGGTTTTCATTCCCGTGGTCTCCTATACCGTTTGCTCGTTACATACACTATTCGCTTCGGGGGAGGATTTGCTTCGAAGAGCACCTAAGTGTCTGTAATCACTAGTCACATCTCGACACTGTCTACGGCAAATGACTTACTACTACCTGAGGAAATGGCGCTAAGTGGACAGCTCGCAGATTAAGGTAGATAACGAAGGGGACTCAATCGCGTGAAGGAGTAGTTATGCGGCTTAGCAGTATTATCAAGAGAATGAAGTTCACCCCTCTTAGTGCAAATAAGAAGGCGGCATCTCCTTTTGGCATGGAGCGGACCTGTCGCTCTTGTTCAAATAAGTTCGTGCTCACAAGCATCGAAGTGAGCTTTTATGCGGCGGAAAAGATGCTAAGCCCTCATGTCTGCCGTAGCTGTCAGCGTAAAGTCCACCCTGATGCATTCACCAGTAGCCGCTACGCGAATGTCTCTTAGTTACGGGTCTTCCGTTAGAGGGAGGGGCTTGCAATACTCAGGTGTTCTGATGTTGCTTCGTAACCATCTTCATAAACTCCTTGGCAGGATGTGAAACCATTTTCCCTTTTCGAGTAACTATTCCGGTTTCCGCTTTTCCAAAATGCCTACTCATGTTCTTCACAAAGAGGTGCTTCTTATCCTCTTCTGTCACGTAATACTCATTGATAATCGAAATCCCCAGTTCCATTCCGACGTATGTCTTAATAGCAGTACGTCCGACGACCTCCATCGTTAGATCGTAAGTAAGATCTTTTTCCTGAAAAACCTTATCAATTATCTTCCTCGTGTTCGAATCTGGGGTCGGTAATACGAGCGGATAGCTGGCGATATCTTCAAGGGAAACATTGCCTTTCGAGGCAAGCGGATGCGACTTAGTAGCGATTAGAATACGGCTAAAACGCGATACTACCTTATAATCAAACTGCGTCGGCACGTTTGCCATGGAAGTAATGCCGAAATCGGCCTCTCCTGAATCTAACATCGCAAGAATTTCTTGCTGACTACGATTGAGGATAGTGAGGTGGCAATCAGGAAATGCAGCTTTGAATTTCTTTACTATCAGCGGCAAGAGGTAGATCATCACCGAGCTGTGCGTCACTATCTTCACGCTACTTGTCGCGTATATTCCACGTCGTTCATTGAATCGTGCGACAATGCTGGTGAAGTCTTGAAGAACCGGAGCTGTAATTTCTTGAAAGATTTGTCCTTCCGGAGTCAAGGTCACTTTTCGTGGCCCAAGACGCTCAAAGAGCATCACACCAAGCTCATCCTCTAGCGCTTTTATCTGCAGACTTATCGTAGGCTGAGTTCGTTGGGTTTTTTGCGCAGCTATTGTGAAGTTTTTGAACTTGGCTACGGCTTGAAAGCCTTTAAGCTGTTGGATCTCCATTTAGTCTAGGGGGGAAGCCCTCTCCGAGCATGGCTGATATGTAAATAAATAGTGTAAATGCATATATGAATATCTATTGCTATAGCCTATGTAGTTCAGCTGTGAAAAAAGAGCAATTTTGCCTTTATTCTGACTCTCCCGAGCGCCTCGACCGGATTTTTTGCAACAACTCTCTATATTTCGGGCACTACGGGTGTGTATGAGCGCTATTCGCCATAACACAGAGCGAGAAGGGGAATAGCGTTGCTCGTTTTCTCAAAACGAGCTTCAATACATCGAATGGGACTGTTGAAAAACAGTCCCGCACCGCGTTCGCGGTGCCAAAAGCCACATGCTTGTGGCTTTTGGAATGCCGAAGGCATTCATGAAAAAAAGAGGAGAGGCTTTTCTGGTTCTGATGTGTGT
>QIGM01000199.1 GCA_003230795.1 bacterium | reverse complement strand
GGTGTAAATTTTCTTGAAGCCGCTCTCGTGCCGAGATTGGAAAAGTTTAGGAATGAAATCGCTGCGGTCTATAGAATGTCTGGAGATAGCGCATTTGTTGACGCATTCTTTGCGCTACTCAAGAAATTGGAGATCGAGCTTAGAGGCGACTTTAACGTGATCCGTGTGCATCTGAATGGCTCCAAGGTAACGGAAATTCCTGTAGATGGCTAAGCAATCTACGGAATTTAGGACTATCAATTTGGATTTTTTAGGTTGGCAACCCACGGGATGCCTTCCAATTCTTAGTTTCATGGGCCGGTCAGTTCTGCTACATGTTCGATCCCTCTGGTTTCCGGTGTTGATACTTAGACCATCGATACACTAAGGATAATCGGTGCAAACCAAAAATGCAGCGCATGCTCAGTAAGCAAAAGTGTAGTACTAAGATGATAGTACTGATGAAGTCCATAGAGCGAGAATCTAGATCAACTTTTAATGTTGATACACTACTGCGAGTTGGAATGTACTGCCTTCTAGGGTATTACTTCCGTACAGATCTTTTGTCCAAGTAAACTCAGTTCCCCAAGTCCCTTCTGAACTATTCGCTGGAGAACTGAAATTCCAGCCAGTAGTCACTTCTAACTTTCCGAGATTAAACTCTGGAGTAACTGAGAGGTTTCCAACACTGGAGATCCCACCTGAAGCATTCTTCGCGCTTTCGATCCCATCTAGCTTTGTTCGGAAATATACATCCTTGGCTATAGAGAACCCATATTCGATCAAGTAACGATACTCATCGGAGGGATCGCCTGCACGAAAACGATACCCCCCTTCAAGCCCAAAATAACCGAATTTTCCTAGAGAACGACCAAGTAAAGCACGAAGTTCGTAATCTTCTTGCCCATTACCAAGAGGAAGCACATCGTCTTCATCATAAAAATATGGTAACTTGAAGGTAAGGGCTGTAGAGAAAACAAACGGATTAGCAAACCAATTATATCGAAGCCCAAGTTCGACATCGCCAATGCCAGATCCGTCTGTTTTTTCACCATCAAAAGTTTGTTCGAGATCTTGAAACGGGACAGACGTGAATAAGCCCAAATTTTTTGCTACGCCAACTTCTCCGTAGTAGGTAATACTTCGATTTGTAAATTTTTCAAATCTTTCATCTTCACCAAAATTCTTAGTAGCTTCAAAGTAATTAAATCCTACTTTGTGGTAGCCAGAGCCGACTTTGGGTACCCAGGAACCTGACCAGGCAATAGACGGAAAAAATGATATCAAGAAAAAAGCCAAGAAAAAAGAACGGCAAAAAGTTGAAAGAATCGAGCGGTTAGTAATACTTAAAAGACAATTCATTGTAAGAGCACCTCACTATTAAATTTCCATAAAGACCAAACAGGTAATAACTACGTTGCAACAGTCTCAAAGTTACAATAATTTTTCTGACTTCCGCAATTTGACCTAAAAGCCGTCTGAATGCTTTTGAAACTTTCTATGAAGTGACGAGTTCAAGCGTGAGGCAGGGAGAGTTAGTGCCAGGCACTAATTCCTTAAGTGCTTAAAATGGCAACGTGCTTTGTAGCTACCCAGGGTAACTATTATTCTTACCGTATCCAGCCTTCCGCATGCCCTTCTCGGACTTACTCCAGTCCTGTTCGACTTTCACGAAAAGCTCGAGATGAACTTTAGTATCAAAGATTTTTTGCAGAGCTATTCGAGCTGAAGTTCCCACTGATTTTATCTTACTGCCTTTTGCACCAACCACTATGCCTTTCTGGCTATCTCGCTCGACCAAAATAACGGCGTTAATGAACAAGCGGTCTTTTTCTTCTCGCCATTCCTCAATCCGCACGGCGACACTATAAGGTAGCTCTTGATTGAGTTGGTGAAAAAGTTTTTCCCGCACAATTTCAGAAGCAAGAAAACGCTCTGGCTGATCCGTATGCATGTCTTCCGGGAAAAACGGCGGGCCCTTCGGAAGCGACTCTACGATCAATTCTAGCAAGGTCGGAACACCCTCACCCGTCTTTGCCGAAATCGGAATCATCTGAAGATTAGGGACGGCTTCTCTAAACTCTGAGTCGATTAATTGAAGCAAGGGCAGAAGTCGCTCCTTCTCAATGAGATCGACTTTATTGATCGCAACAATATTTGGCTACGGACTTCTTCAGGCGCTCGATAGTGCCTGGGTCTTCAACCGCGCGTTTGCCGTCAATGAGCAGCACGCCCTGATCGACCTCTGAGGCAGCTTCGCGAAGTGACTCGCTTATCTTTCTCGCCAGCGCACCTCTATACTTCTTGCTCATAAACCCGGGGGTATCGAGAAAGACAATCTGCGCTTTTGCATCAGTCTTCACGGCAAGAATACGGTCGCGAGTGGTTTGTTCCTTCGGAGAAACAATACTCACCTTCTCACCAATGATGTAGTTAAGAAGAGTCGATTTCCCTGCGTTTGCAGGGCCAATCAAAGAGACAAATCCTGAACGAAAATCCTCGTTGGGTTTCGCTAATGTTTCAAGAGAGATTTCGCTACTCATTTATTTAGGCCGCTACCGGCACTTCTCCAGTTCCGTCTGCATTCGCAGGCGCTTGCACAGGCGGCGCGACAAGTAGCGCAGCCTCAATAAATGCTTCTTGTCCGTCTACTAGCTCAACCGCAGGAGAGTCCCATACCAGTCTGGTAAGCGCTTCAGCCGCTGCTTCTTGCTGAGCTGCTTTCTTTGTTGTCCCACGTCCGCGGCCAGCGATTTCACCATCAACGACCACTACGGTAACAAATGTTGGTGCATGCTCTGGCCCTTCAACCAGCTCAAGCAGATAATTCGGCGGCTCACTTCCGGCAGCATGAAGCGCCTCTTGAAGCTCTGTCTTCGGATCAAAAGGCGTAACTTCATGAAGCGAAGTTCCGAAAATTCTCTCAATCATCTCGAGCGCTATCTCGTAGGTACTGTCACGGTAGACCGCACCAATAACCGCTTCCATCACATCAGCGAGAATTGAAGGCCGTTCAGCTCCGCCGCTTGAAAGCTCACCCCGACCGAGTCGAATGTAGGGTCCGAGCTCCAGTCCCTTTGCTATCTCTGCTAAGGCTTGAGTGTTTACTAGCGCCGCTCTCATTTTCGACAGTTCCCCTTCCCGAGCTTCGGGATGAAGGTCGCTGAGCAAATGAGCCACGCTAAGATCGAGCACCGCATCTCCAAGGAATTCGAGACGCTCATAATCCGCTCTCTCACTAATGTTTAGAGCAGAACGGTGCGTGAGCGCTCTTGAAAGCAAACTCTTATCTTTAAAAGTAATTTCGAGCTTGGCTTCGAGCTCCTCGTAATCCGTATTGGTCGTCGGTTCCTCGGCTAACTCCTCTTCAGTCAGAGGCACGTCTCCGCGAAAACTGAGATCACCTTTTCGAGGTCGTGATTTCGGCACCATGCGGTTGCCGGCGCCTTTCTGATATTCCTTTTTCGGCTTAGCTCCCTTGGTCGAGGCATAATCATCCCATACCTGACGCTGACGAGTATTAGCGACCTTGCTTGCCGCCTCGTTTTTCGCTGGACTGCCGACTCCAAGCTTGCCTGGCTTAATTAATGGCATTCGATTATCCCCGATTCTTCGTTTACTTGCGTGGCTCTTACGCGCACTAAGTCACCGGGTCGCCAATTGGCGGATAGACTTTCTCGAGAGATTCGAACTGATGCAAACTCTGCACTCGTTCCAAATACGTAAGCCTCTTTTTCTTGTTCAAGAACTGTCTCTAGCTCCTGACCACAAAGGCTACGAAGAAACTCTTGATGCTTGCGGCTTGCAATAGCTCGCCAACGAGCAGCACGTCTCTTTCTTTCTGGTACAGCTATAGCTCCGTCTAAGCGCGTCGCTGCTGTGCCAGATCTCTCGGAATACGGGAATACATGTAGATAGGAAATAGGTAGCCGAAGAAACTCTTCTATGCCTTCCTCTACCTCTTGCCTACTTTCACCTGGAAACCCCGTGATCACATCCGAACCGATGCAACATCCCGGTAACTTCTGACTAACATACCACAGAATCTCCCTCGCTTCATCCATGCGATACTTTCGGTTCATACGCTTGAGCGTGCGATCGGAAAATGCCTGTACACAGATATGAAGGTGGGGGCAGAAATGGTGACTTCCCGCGATGAAGTCCACAATATCGCTAGTTAAGTCGTTAGGATCTATGGAACTTAGTCTAATCCTCGGCACACCCGAAACGCTTGTTATCGCCTCTAGAAGGTCTCTCAAATTAAGCCCAATATCCTCTCCGTAACCACCTAGGTGAGTCCCAGTCAGAACTATCTCGCTAAACCCTACATCTCTTAAATGCTCTACATCGGATGTCACATCCTCAAGAGAACGCGAACTTAGTCGACCTCGCGTCTGAGGAATGATGCAAAACGTGCAGGAATTCTCACAGCCTTCCTGGACTCTAAGGTGATATCGAGAGCGGCCACGGATCTCGCCCATCATCGCACCTGGTCCAGCAACTTCCGACGATATTGAATGTTGAAGGGAAATAGATCGTCGCTGGGGAAGAGACTTCTTCACGCGCCGTCCCGATTCATAAATCTTCGCGAGTGGGACGTCGACCTCGGGTTCCGGACTTGCTACATGCTCTGCGCCACGAATAGCAGCTAGCACTTCTTGTCGTCGCCCGGGTCCGATAACGTTTTCAGCCCCGACAAGCTCAGTCAGTGCTTTCTCTCCAAGCTCTGCCATACAGCCAGTTACGATAATCCTCGTCTCAGGCTGCTCGGCTTTGACCTTTCGAATCAAGCGCAGCGCTTCTCTATCAGCCGAGTTTGTAACAGTGCAGGTATTAATCACCACAACGTCTGGCGCCGGAGCAGTTTCATCAAAAGCCAAGTTACAAGGGGTAGAATCATGCTCAAGCAAGGAAGCTTGCAGCTCAACGGAATCAGCGTAATTGCTTCGACATCCGAATGTCTTAAACGCTACCCTCATCGGTTCTCGACTCATGCAGTATCAGCCGGGTAGGAGTCTTTGCGGATGATTCCGCCGCCTAAGAGTTGCACAGTTCCGTCGGCCTCAAGGCTAGGTGCGTAAAACACCGCTGCTTGCC
>QIGM01000181.1 GCA_003230795.1 bacterium | reverse complement strand
AGACCGAGTTAAGGTAGACCGGCAAGATTCCGATCTGGCCTTTTTTAGCAGCCTTCTTCTACAAGGCGAACTTACAACCAAGCTAATCGTAGCAATATTGGTTTCTTCTGTTCTTGATGAACGAGAACGTCATCAATATAGAATATGCCACGGTCTCGTAAGGGCTGACGGTATAGGTGCATGGGTCACTGGCATGGAAGAAATTCTTGTCGGCCCAGCCGCTCAGTTTGTGATTCCTGAAGCTAAAGACTTCCACAATGAAATTGCACAAAAGGTAAGATCGGGAAGTTGGCAATTCAAAGCGATCAGCCAATTGAAGCAAGTGCTCTCAGATCTCGACATTCAACACAATCCCATTTCAAATAAAATTGCTTTGCGTCAGTGGTATGCTGACTTCGCAACTCTCCGTAACAAAACCAAAGGACATGGAGCTAAGAAGCTCAGTGAGTACTCAAAGGTTGCAGAACTCCTCGAAGACTCGATTAATATTATTTCCAACAACTTGAAGTTACTGAGTTGCGACTGCGTTTACCTACACCAAAATCTATCCGGCAAGTACAACGTCACTACGATTGCTGGCGAAACGTCGAGCTTTAAGGACTTTAGGAAATCAGATCCGAAAAAACGAGTTGAGAATGGCGTTTACATTGACTTTGGAGGTGAAAGGCGTATTGATCTCCTCTTGTCTGATCGTGAGCTTACAGACTTTTTTCTGCCGAATGGTAGTTTTAGGCCAAAAGAGCGAGAGAATATTTCATACATTTCGGGTGAAATACTTAGTTCGGAAACGGCCCCTTATCTGACGCCAATTACCGATCTACCAGAGAGCGAATCTCAAGGGCTTGGGGAATTGGACTTGGTAGGAGACTGTTTTACTAATGTCCCTAACTACCCTCAGCAATACATTCTCCGACATGAACTTGAATTGCGACTCATAGCTGAGCTAAATCTCCTTGATCGTCACCCAATAATAACACTGTCAGGGCCGGGAGGTATTGGAAAGACATTCTTAGCTTTGAAGGTAGTTAATGATCTGATTCGAAAGGGCGAAAGTCGTTTCGACTTCGTTGTTTGGTTCAGCGCAAGGGATATCGACTTGCTGGCCGAAGGTCCAAAAGTTGTCCGCCCGCATGTCACAAAGATATCGGAATTTGCCAAAGAGTACGTATCCCTCACTGAGCCACCCGAACAAGCTCTGCAGGGATTCGATTCGGAGAACTATTTCGCTTCGAAGCTCTCAAGTACTGATGGGGGAAAACACCTTTTCATCTTTGACAACTTTGAAACAGTGAAGAATCCAGCTGAGATAATGGAGTGGATCGATACTTATATTCGTTCACCAAATAAGGCCCTTATTACTACTAGGAAGCGTGATTTTGTTGGTGATGTTCCGATTCAAGTTAACGGCATGGATGAAGAGGAATCTAGTGAGCTAATTGACAATTACGCAAGCCGTTTCAACATAACGTCGTTAATTGATGACAGCTATAAGCATGAAGTGTTCCAAGAATCAGATGGGCACCCCTACATCATCAAAGTTCTTTTGGGGCAACTGGGCCGGGAAAAACGGAGGCGTAAAGTAGAGCGGATTATCGCCAGCAACGACAAAGTCCTTTTGGCATTATTTGAACGAACTTTCAATATGATTTCCGAAGGAGCCCGTCGGGTCTTCTTGACACTATGCAATTGGAAATCAACTGTCCCTGCAATTGCATTGGAAGCCGTAATCCTCCGTTCAACAAACGAAAAATTTTCGTTCCAAGAAGCCGTCGACGAGCTCCTCTTGAGCTCGCTAATCGAAGAAGAAACATCGAGTGAGGACAACATTGTCTATCGCGTTCCTCTTTCAGCATTACTGTTTGGAAAACAGAAAATTGAGACAAGCCCGTGGAAACCCAAAGTTGTAGCAGACTCCAAACTACTTCAACTACTTGGGGGATCGAAAAACTCTGACGAGAGAGATGTAGCAAAGAGGATCGAAAGGCTTTTCCGCCAGGTGGCTAGCCGTTTTGAAGATGAAAAGACAAGGGATGATGATCTGCTTGGGGTATTGGAATTTATTGCGAGAAGCCATCCGCCGGGTTGGTTGCTATTACGCGACATACACGCGGAGACAACGCTGCAACTTAAGGATGCGATTAGGTGTTCGATGTCATTCTTGGAAAATCCTGCGCCAGAATTTAACTTGCAAACTATCTGGAAACAGCATGCGGCCCTTTGTCAACGAAACGGGGATGCACTTGGGCAAGTTCATGCGCTGGTGTCAATCACCAAGTGTGACGATGTTCCGACACACAGAATTTCGAGCATTGCTAATCAAATTAATAGCGTGATGAATGATTTACTAAATATTGATCGAGAAGAGCTTCTAATCATGTTACAAGACATTATTACGGAGTTCGAATCTAGGAGTGACAAGAATGCGGACGACTTATCGAGACTTTCATGGCTCTATCGTCATGTTGGTGAGAGGGATAAAGCTAAAGAAGCGGCAAATAGTGGATTGAGTCTTGACTCGGGAAATATGTACTGCCAGAGAATCTTGTCTGGGTATTAATTCTATTTAATGATCAGATGAGCTCGATTGGTGGCTGGAAAGACCAAGTGCCATACGTCCGAAACAGATGGCTTCATATTTCAATGGGGCTTTTGTAACTGCCTCGGTCGTAAACACCGAACGCATGTCGTTTCAACTCGTTTCAACGCTCATCCGCAGAGGTTGGACAAACCTCAGCGAGTACTGGCTTGCAGAAACTGAAGGAGGTGGCGGAGACCTCCGCAGCCGCGTCACCCTATCGACGACAGCGTGATCCTGCTTGTCGTAAGCCATGGCAATGAACCTCTATTCATGCCTTGGAAGAAGAAAAAACGTAACCGTTCACGGCCAAAGACGATGAAGGGATACTGATTTTGTTGCCCAAACCTATCAGCCGCGTTGG
>QIGM01000567.1 GCA_003230795.1 bacterium | reverse complement strand
CTTTTTAAGGTTTCGTGAAGCGGTGTGTGCTTCGGGTCCTTGAGGCAAATAGAAAATTCAGGAAGGTCGCAAATTTGAGCAACTAATTGATCCGCTTCTCCCTGCTCACTAGCTCCCTCTCCTAAGAGAAAAGAAAAGAAGTCGGTTCTTTTTCCCTGCCCGCAGTTGTAAGGAGAACGATGCAAGGAACGACTTTCCGCATCGAATAGAAATAGCGCAGCGAGATCTATATGAAGATAAGAAGCGAGATCACAAAGCGTACGGTTGAGTTCATCGCGAAACTTGGAGACACCTATTCCTGCGCAGGTAAGCGCAAGATTCTTTAGGAATCGCTCTCTTTTAAGCATTTGAGATTGTGCGGCAGCACTTTCTCTTTTTTTCATATCATGCTTCGTCATCGTTAAAACCGACGATTTGCTTCGGCAAAGGAGAGAGTAAACCATACATGATTACTCAAAAAATACAATTTTGAGCCTATTTTCTGACAAGCGCGAATACAGCAAGCGAGGCTTTTTCGTGGGCTCCCTTGTTACCACACCGTATTCTTGATATCTTTCTAGTAGAATCGACCTAAGCAGCCCTAGCTAACTCATTGCAATTTTTAGCTATTTCCCAACAAGGACCCCTCAGCGCTCTTTCTATCTATCCCTAAATAAAAGTAGAAGACCTCTTTTTGCTCTTCGTTGTTCTGAGCCACTACGTGGCTAATTGAACGAGGAGTAAATGAGAAACACACAAAGGTTCACTTTGGTTTTTCGTTTACTTCGGTTTCGATTCCGTTCTGTGACAAGGGAGTACACGGCACATCCTTTTAATTTGGGAGGCGTTATGAGTTCTATAAGCACTAGCGGCTCACGGAGGCCGCCAAACGACTATAGTCCAAGCGAGTATCGTTCTAATCGTTCACGTTTCGCGCAACTCGGACTTACCGATAAGCACTGGAACACTTTCGAAAAATTTCACTTGGGAAACGGCGAACGCCGAACGAACGCAATGAATTTGTGCCTCATCGGCACACCTATGTTCATTTGGAACATTGTTAAAGCTATCAGTGACGAAAAGAAATTACTGAAAAATGGCTTTACCAACAGCATCGGTGATATTCTCGTCCTCCACGAGGACCCACGCGTTCTTAATTGTAATGCGTCGCGGAGACATTGGCGATTGCAGCTGGATGGACAAGATCCTTACAGCGATGCGGATCCCGCTAGATTCAGAGACTTGAGTGATACCGAAAGTGCACGATTTGCAAAATTCGTAGACGAGCCGGTTGCGGAGCTTCGCAAGCATCCACTCGTTACAAGAATTGCATGCGCTCGGCCTTGGGATGATGCAGGTAAAGCTGTTCTCCAGGACTATCAGCGCTTTGTTTTGTTGGTCGCTGGCAGTCACTTTTGGTGTCCGCATGAGGGACTCAGAGAGTTCACTGGCGAATGGGCTGAGAAAATCAGCGCGAGTGAATTACCCGCTTACCTCGAGAAAAACGCTACAGCAAAGCGACGTCTAAAGGCTTTGAGAGCCCTTCAGAATGGCGTAAAGTTAGCTTCAGTCATGGACACACAGTTCGCGGTGCATCAGCTTCTCAGTAGTTCTGAAAAGGTCACTCAAGACCTTGCAGGGACGAACCTTGTTCTGAACCCAGAAGCGTACGCTGAGTCGATTCTTAAGCGAACTCCTTTGGGCTTACTCGAAGAGCTGATTGCGGAGGCGCGTAAAGAGATTCACCAGGGAGTTTCGCACGGCGATAACTATCTTGTGCATGAACCTGGATTTGACTGGGTCTGTCATACTAACACCGTAGTCTCTCCTGGAGGAAAAGACTCGGCGACAGGAGCAGGACCTGACGGCCTAAAAGACCTCGCAGGTCCAAAACCTTTTGTTAGTCTCGCCCGTCAATGCGTTTCGCAACGACCCATGGATCGTCTTGGCTGTATGTCTCTATTGAAAATGGTCGATGGCGAGTTTGATGCGATAGAGGCTTGGGATTTGGACGGTTCAGCATTTCCCTTAAAGACTCGCCCACCGTCAGAAAACGAAGAAGACATTCGTCGCGCTGCGCGTAAAATCGTAGACGAAATGGCGGTAGCTACTGGTGACCTTGTCGTCAGCGGTTTAACATTCGTCATTGCGAAACGAATTCGAGCACTTACTCCACACTGGAGAGAGCTCGGTTATACTTGATAAACACGGGAGGAACGTACTCTGTACCTCCTCCCGTGTGGACGCTGGAGGTTTTGACTGTTTCTCATTTCCTCAAATTATTCCTACGCGAGCCTCTCTATTAAAGCTTGCCTCTTACGCTCCTAAACTACCAGAATCCCACTCATTCCTTTCGACTTTCATGCTTATTTATGAGCGATCCGAAATTTGTCGATGCATTCTCTAAGTCTTAAAGCCACCTTACCGAACATCACAAATTTCGATCGGAGTTGAGCAAGCATGAGCACTTTTCGTAGATGACGACCGACTAAATCGACGCCTTATCTCCCTCCTCGTAGTAGTAAAGAATTTGCTTACTTGAAAGCACACTACTCACCAAAAAAACTACGGCGGTGCTTCGATCGCAAAAGAGGAGCTTAAGCTCCTCATGCTCCATATTTTTAAAATAAAACACTAGTTACTTTCTTCAATCGGATTGTCCAACAGTCCCGACATAGACTCAGGCAAAGAGCACGTGGGAGTAGGACGTTCTTCAAAACGCTAAAGAAGTAAAAGAACAGCCGCCTTAGGTAAGACGTCCTTTGAGATAGTTTGTAAAAGCGGGAGTCCACTCATCCGTAGAAAGTAATACGGTATCGTATTCCCCTAGCATCCGTGGGAACGCTCGCTTTAGATCGTCCATCATTGACTGATAATATTCGAAACTACCGGCCATTAGTTCGAGTTCTACCGACCAAATGTTTCGCACATAAAATTGTAGTTCCGGGATACGGCAGATATGAGCGTA
>QIGM01000224.1 GCA_003230795.1 bacterium | reverse complement strand
GCTCTCGTTTACTTTCTCACAATGAGGTCTCAAAAAGAAGGACGTGGGGTAGGTAGCTGGTGCTTTTCTCAAAAAGTCCCGCAACTTGTTGGTTAATTCGGGTAAGACTATTCAAACGTTAGTGTGTTGGGGGAATATTAAGACATTGGCGCAAGGAGGGAGTCAGCCAAAAGGATATGATTTTACGTCCCTACAAACTCCATCATTCGTTGCCCGCGTGGATGTCCCCAGTCGCCGATATAGTTCGCACTCCAGCCATGCTTTTCTCCCAGAGTAGCTAGTTCAGCTTGAGTGTACTTGAAGTTGAGATGGTCGTGGGAGGATTCTGGATTATCGACGCTCGTTTCAGACTCGAAGAATGTAGCGAAAAATCTGCAGCCGTCTTTGACCTGTGGCCGCATGTTTCTCAAACAAAGTTCCAGTAAGTCTGCGGTAAGGTGTGTAAACAGTGACTGGGCGAGCGCGTAGTCAGCTTTCTTTGTGAAATGCTGAAAAGCAAAAGTACTGGAGATTACAAACTCCGGACTCTTTGTAAGCGCAAGTTCTTCGCCGACTTCCTCTACGAGGCCAGCTTCAATGAGTTTATCCTCTTTCTCAATTCCGAGATAATTTCCAACGTTGAGATATGGAATAAAGTGGACCCCGCCTCGAAGGCTGCCGCAGGCAACATCAAGGAACACGTGTTCGGGCAACAAGCCTTGGGTGCAAAGGAAGTCAAACTGTAGTTTCCCTATTTCGTCCCATTTACCACCGACGTAGTCGCGGTGTCCGCCCGCCTCTATCCCCGCTTCTCCGTGTCCGAGGACTGGTTTCTGCTTATCGTCCATACTTCATCCTCATTGTTATTCTTTCATCTCAGGACCGTTCCAATACGTTAGCGACGGCCTTGAGTGAAGCTATCTTGGTCTTTCTCAAACAGAATTGCTAAGGCATGTGCAAGCTTGCTGGTCTGGAGATAGCGAGTGCGTTGTGCGATTTGTTCATCGCGCATTCCGCTTACTCGGTGAAAGTAAGAGTCTACCTCGGCGGTGTACTGCCGGGACGTGCCGTTTTGGTTCTGGACTACTGCAGTGACTCGGTGTTTTGCGTCAGTGCCTTGTCCGGCTATCCCTAAAGTCCCAATTCCAAGAAGGATATTGGAAGCGGTCACCGCTCCAGATCTATCAAGAGCGTCAAGTGTGAGCGTAATCACTGCGTCAACTTGAGTGCCTGAACTCCTGTAAGGATAAATAATAGATTCGAATACTCCCCAGACACGCAGACTCTCCACCACTTTCGGACCATACTTGTTGCCGACATTATCAACTAAGTTGATTCCCACTACTACAGGAATCATTTCGCCTTTGTAGTTAGGCGCTTCGGCTTGTATCGCCCAGCTGCAGGCCTGCACGACAAGAAGGAGTAGAGCTAAGTAACGCAAGGGTCGTGTCATTATTTGCTCTTCTGTGTTTCGATTACACCTAAGGCCCAAGTCGCGGCACGTGTCACTTCCATATCTTTACTGCCTTTCGCGGCGGTGAGTTTGGCGACCGTTTCTTCTGAATAATACCCTATTTCACCGAGCGACGATGCAGCAAAGCTTTTTAGTAAGAGATCGTCACTTTCAAGTGCAAGTAGAAGTGAACTGCTTGCATCATCGGAGCGTTGGCCTAGACGGCCTAAAGCCACAGTAGAAGCGATTCGAACATCCTTAGCCTCAGATGTATCTTCAATGAGTAAGCTAAGCGCGGATGCTGTGGCTCGCGCGCCGTGGCCGATCAGGCCTAATGCTTCAGCCGAACGACGCCGAACCAAGGGGTCGGTATCGAGCAGAGTGCGCGACAAATACCGAACGGCGGGTTTACCTGCGGCCTTCAGTTGTCCTATTGCGAGAGCTGCATTTGCGCGTGTCTTTGGTTGCTTGGCGGAAAGCAGTTCGATGAGCTTTCGTAGAGAAGACTTGCTTGTGCTTGGAACAAAAGCGCATGCAAGGGCAGCGACGGATTGAACGGGAGCTTGCTCAGAAGAAAGCCCTACGCGAAGCTCCTCTGCGAGAGAGGCATCCAGAGTTGATTTCTGCCAGAACGCCTTTTGCGATTGTTCTAGTATGCTTGACCACTTTTCTTCGCGCGCGCGAACGGCGAGTTTTAGTGTTTCAGCTTCAGTGTTTCTCTGTTTTTCAGCGGCAAGTTCTCTCTTTTTCGCAAGTTTAGTCTCCTCGGCTCGTTTGCGGTTTCTTTCGATGCGCTCCCGAGCCTCGGTGCGGGCAGCATGAATCTGTGCTGCATCTGGTTCTGCCTTTGGCGGCAACGGCTGTTGATGAACGACTTCTCTTGGTGGGGGGCGGTGTTGTGCCGGGGGAGTCTGTGGTGGAGGTGTATGTTTTTGAGGCGCCTTACGAGCTGAGGCCGACTTGATCTTCCTTAAAGACTCGGCAGCTTTTGAGCGAACGTTGGAGTCGGAGTCACTCAGTGCACGTGTCAGCGCGGGAATACTAATTTCACTGTATTTAGCCGTGTAAGCTAATCCTGAAGCCGCGTTCCAACGAGATTTGGCATCGCCGTGGTTAAGTTTCCGAACTAACTCCTGAACGCGTGCTTGTCCAGCATCCCCAAGAGCGGAGGAAGTTGGAAGAAGCCCTATGAGCAGGCAAAAGAAAAGGAGTCGAATAATTCTCATAACAACACCTTTTCGAAAGCCGTACCCTGGAACAGCTTTTCTTTACGTGCTTGAAAGAGAAAAATCGGTTGGAGAATAATTGCTCTTTGGAGCTGCTTACTCGCGTTGCTAAGTTCACCGCGTTCGGCGAGAAGTATCGCGAGGGAGTAGCGTGTTTTTGAATGATTTGGGCTCAAATCGAGAGCTTTGTTGAAGTGGCTGAGGGCAGTACTTGATTGCTTTAATCCGAGGTAGCTGTTTCCGAGAAGACTATGCGTCTCGGCGTTTTCAACTTGGCTGAGCGCTTCTTGTAGTA
>QIGM01000036.1 GCA_003230795.1 bacterium | reverse complement strand
AACCACTACGCTGATACTGAAGAAAAATCGCAGCATGCGTTTAATCACGTCTCTGTCCGCCCCACCAACTCATTTCAGCACTCTTTCTCCATTCCAATTCCGCTACTTAATTGATTCTTACACGCAGGAAACCACAAGGGTCATAGGATAAACTAAAGCCTCATCGCAGGACCGCCATCGAACTAAACTTAAAAAAGCCTGAAGGTCCGAGAAATCTTTTTGCGCTCAACGCGGGGTAAGTCTCGGATGCTGGATACCACTATCAGCTTCGCGTCGATCTATCACGAGTCTTCGACACCTTAGCCCCTGATTGAATGCAAAAGCACAGCGAGCTGCTCCTAATTAGATGCCAGCATCCGAGCCGAAGAAGCTACCCTGCCTAGCATTCCGGACAATCTATTCGCAGAAAAGCGCTTAACCAAGGTAACTATCTATTTTGTTTAGTCTTATTCGGGCTTTTAAGTCAGTGAGTAGACTAGTAGTATCGGATGATGAACTCAAACACGGTATTAATTCAGCATCCTAGCAATCCTTCGATAGACGCAGGAAGCGCAGCCCTTGACCCGCCCCCTGAGGACGGCAGCTCGGGCACAGCCTCTACCCCTCCTTCTGACCTTGGTGTTCAACAGTACCAAAGCATTGGCGCCGCGCTTATGGCTGCCGAATGCAGCAAGCTTTCGGTGGGCCTTCCCTGGCGTGCACCCAGTAGAAAAGTTCGTCAGAGGCGCGAGCAGTTCGAAGAACCCTTAAGCGAATTTTTGCGCTACTCCTTAGTTGGAGTAAGCACCAAAACACTGGAGTCTTACTGCGACGACCTTGAGGAATTCGTTCTTGAAGTCTCAAATGCGGGAAAGCGCGACTTTTTTATCGACATTCTCACGCCGATTGAACGCTATGCCTTCTCAGTCGTAGCTTCGGGTGCCCTGTTTTTGATTTGCTTCCTGGGATTTAACTTTCTAGGGTTAGATGCTCCAGCGGCCTTGTTGATGGCGATGTTATCCTCAGGGGTGACGTTCTTTGGATGCGTCCTCCTAAGCCAAGAGTCCGGGCGTCGAAATTCACTACATATCGCACTTTATCACGAGCTGCTAAGAAGACAGGGCTTAGATGAAGGTAATGGCAACGGACTGCGATTAATGTCTATTAAACCAAATTAGATACGGCCTACACCTACACTCAATGCGCATCATGAAAACTAATTTTAGGAAAAAAGGTGCCAGGCACCATTCGCGGGATATTCGAAGAAATTCCCGCGAATGGTGCCTGGCACCTTTTTTACTGCTGACCGCAATTTTTGGCTTTCTCTGTTTCTCAAGTCCCGTCATGGCCGAAGAAAAGGAAGCCGCCAAACCGGCCGCTCCTGCTCCTGCAAACGTCGAGCTGGACCTCAGTAAAAAACTCGATGGAAAGGATGGAATCGACTTCGTCTGCGAGGCCGATATCTATTACTCGTGGAAGCGAAAAAGTAGCGGCAAGGAAAACGCCGCCCCGAAGGCTGAAAAAGAAATAGATGTTTTTTATACCACAGTAGGAGAACGTGGATTGGTCGGCCTAGACGTTCGGAACAGGCTCACCTCAAAGATACCGAAAATCAAAATGGAAGCGCTTGTTCACTGCCGGAAGTCGCATCAGGACCAGGCGAAGTGCGTCGCATCTCAACTACGCTCGAACGCACAAGACTACAATATGATGGATTTCAAATCGCGTTCAGCCTTTCTTACCGCGCTGCAAAATGACTGCGCAGAAAATACGGGCGAGTGCGTTGGCACCAAGACTCGTCCGATAAAGTGCTATCTAAATCGTCCGCCCAACTCGCCTCTCGCAGAGGAGAAAACGGAAGAAGAAGGGAAAGACGAGAAGAAGAAAAAGAAGAAGAAGAAGTAAGCCGCCTAGACAAGGTTTAGAAAACAGAGTCCAGAGTCTGAGCGCGATTTACTCAGGCCGATTTACTCAGGCCGATTACTCAGGCGAGACCTCTTCGCCGGCATTCTTACCACCGGTATTTTTACTCGCATCTTCATCTTTCGCAGCGATGACCCCTGCTCGCGGAACGAGTGTGAGGTGCATGCGCTGATTCATCAATGGGCTAAAGTCTTCAACAGTTGCTACGTCGCCAAGCATCTCAGAGACTTGCTTAAACGTATTCTCACCAAGCTCACGATAGACCACTTCTCTTCCGCGAAAACGCATTTGAAAACGCACGCGGTCTCCGTCCACAAGAAACTTTCTTGCCTTACGGACCTTGGTCTCTAAATCATGGGTATCAGTTCGGTAGCGAATTCGAAGTTCTTTCACCTGTGCAGTGCTAGACTTCTTACGGGCCTCTGCGGCTTTCTTTTGCTCTTTATATTTGAGCTTTCCGTAATCTAGGATTCTGCAAACTGGCGGCTCATTGTTCGGCGCAACTTCAACGAGATCCATACCAGCTTCTTCTGCAATCGCAATCGCGGTAGCTGTAGGAAGGACTCCGAGTTGGTCGCCTTCCGGGCCCACAACTCTGACCTCGGGAACGTTAATCTCTTCGTTAAGTCTGTGCTTGTCTTTGTTTTCTCTCGGTCTGTGCCGAGGTCCTCTATGGCGCATGAAGTATAAAGTCTAAATCAAAAAAATCCGCAGAAGATTTGTTAATACAATAAGTAAAGAGCGTCTTGCTTGAGGCCACCTGCATGGGCCTCCCTCTTTTTACACTTATAATTGAGCAGTCTTGGAAACTGTAAGCGTTCAGGGTGCAAATAATTCCATTACTACTGGCCTACCAAGAGTCATGCCTTGCAACTTCAAATGGTCAAAAGCTAATCGCTTTTGGCCGTTTATTGAACGCTTACTCTTCTTCACCCCCGGAATTGCTACGCAATTCGCCCCCTGAGGGGGCTCCTCAGTTACAGTATATGCCTGAACGCTCACTAGATACTAAGTAATCCCCAGTAACCACTGAAAGTAAACTATTTTGAGCG
>QIGM01000367.1 GCA_003230795.1 bacterium | reverse complement strand
TTGGAGCTTTTAGAGCGCAACTCGGCACGTAAGGAACCAAAAGCGGTGCAAGAAGCCCTCGACTTACTCTCAAGTTTCTACCGGGATGAGGTTTTGCCGCTAAGAGAGGCGAAGAGTGTAATGGGCATTGGTGAGAGATTTCTTCCGCAAGAAGAACGAGACGCTGTTTTTATCTCGGCTCGAGAAAATAAAGGGTAACATGAAAGTCCCAGAGCATTGCCAGGCATTCGTTAGAACCGCCTTCTAATCTTATTAAACTCCCGACTAGAAGTAGTAGCCGGAAACCCCTCAGGGTAAGCCGCCAGCTCCTGATGCATGCGAGCAAGACGAGCGTGCAGCCATTGTGGATTGGAATCAGAAACTTTCGTCTCCAAACCGCGATAACCTATCGACAGGGCAAAAACGGCATGTCGCAAATCGTAGCGTCCGACGTCTAGTAGTTTTAGGCCTACGCGGTCTGCGTCGACTTCGTCTTTTAAGCTGAATACGGCATGTGGTGCCTCTCTGCTTGTAAGTGATTCAGACAGGGCCGCTTGCGTGTGTCCAAGAAGCTGGTGCGCCATTTCGTGAGCGATGATTGAGGCTAGTTCTGCTTCGGTGCGAGTTTCTCGAATCATGGCGCGGGTTATTACGATGAGTCCGGCGCCGAGGGAAAATGCGTTGGGGGCGTCACTGTTAATTACCATCACATGCCAAGGGTAGGCCTGATAGCCGATGCTTTCTCGGGCGGGTAGGGAATCATCACCGAGGGAGAATACCGGAGCGGTTGCTTGGCCGGAAAGTGAAGAGGAGAGGCGTGAGGTAATTTTTCTTAGAAGTCGCTGGAGGCCAGGATCTTTCACTACACCGTATTTTTGATCGAGCCACTCGAGTGTCGCTGTAGAGGCTTCAATTTCCTGAGACGCGGTCACGGATTGAGAGCAGGAAGTTGTTAGCAGACAAAGCAAAAGCATCAGGGCGTACATTATTGATGAGTAGCGCGCTGTCGAGGTTGAACGAAAGCGAATGGTTTGGTCGAGGGGGTGTTTCATGAGCGAAAATTCTGATTGTCTTCGGCTTAGGTGTTCTAGGGCCGAGAGTGTTAGCAAAGCAGCAAGCTCAAAGAGGATAACTATTCTTGGATGAGGCAGCAATGCAGCAGTTTCGCTGGAGTAGTTTCGCGATTTCGTCTAGATGCAGTGCTTGTCGCGCTGATTATCGCCACTGTGCTGTTTCAGTGGAACGGTATGGAGCGAGATCTTGAGGAATTGAGTGCGCGGCGCGCCTCAGCTCGAAGTACGGCTCTCTCCCCTAAGGCATGGGTGAGAGAAAAGGTTGAAGTTGCCGGAACGGTTATCAGTCCACCTCAGCATGTGGCTCCAGGAATTCAGCGTTTTGGTATGCGGCGCGATCCTTCAAAAGGCGTATCGGAAACTCTTCTTGTAAAAGCTCCCGATATGCCGTGGGAGTCCCTACTTGAGTCGGGTACTGAGGTGATAGTGAAAGGTGTTCATCTTTTGCCTCCACCTTCGAGTTTTGCCCGTTTTCTCCTTTCTCGTGGTTACTCAGCTTATCTGCTCGCGCACGAAGTGCGGCAAGTTAAGCAGCTTCCTCCCACATGGTTGGCCACACGGCAGATTGGGTTGATGCGAAGATATGGTGATAGGGCAGCCTACGAAGTCATCGCAGCCGAGGTGTTTGGTGCGAAAGATCAAGTCTCTAAATCGACAAAGGAGCTGTTTCGAGATATGGGCTGTAGCCATCTTCTCGTTGTTTCCGGATTCCATGTTGCCTTGATTTATGGAGTGTCGAAGTACCTCGCCAGTTTAATTTTCTCCTTCGCTTCTAGTTTGTTTCAGTATTTCCGCAAAACCTTGATTGTAAATGGCGTAGCCTTCCTTTCAGCCATTCTATATTGCGCCTTGTGTGGATTTAGCGTCTCAGTCTCTAGAGCTCTTGTCGTCCTTAGTCTTTTTGTGTGTGCTGAGTGCTTTGGACGGAAGACCGCTATTCGTCGTTCCATTCTGCTTTCGTTTCTTGCCGTGCAGTTAATTTGGCCAGGCTCTCTGTTTGAAGCTGGATGTCAGCTAACGTTCGCAGCGATTATTGGCATTCTTGTTTTTTGTCGGCGCTTCTCCTTGAGGGGTTCTGGAGGCATATGTTGGAGTCTTTTCCGCAAGGCTTACAATATGTTCCTGGTGGGATTCGGAGCTTGGTTTGCGAGCAGTCCCATAGTTGCGCTCTGGTTTGCGAACTTTGTTCCACTATCGCCGATTTGGAACTTAATCCTTACGCTGCCGTTTTGCCTCTTTTTCGTTCTCTTGGCAGTTCCGGTCACCTTCTACGAGTTGTTGGATTTGCCGTTTTCTGGAGAGTTGATGAATCTACTACTCTTTTTCGCCTCCGTATTTATAGAGGCGATTGAGCACCTCGATCATGCGCTATCTGGCAGCATTTTAGATGAGATTGAGCTCTCGACTGAATTCGTTGAGAGTTACGGAGTATATTGGATTCTGCTGGTGATAGCTTCTCTGATCGTCCTGAGCTGCAATAAGAGAGGTGCCGAGGAGGCAACTTCCACTAGCTTGAACTTTCACGCAAATCCTGCTACCATCCGCACCGATTGGAGAAACACCTTTTAAGGAGGTCCCGAGAGGCCTTCAAGGGTAAAATGAAATTTTCAAATTCCTATATAGAAGCTCAGTTTCTTCTGAGTCACCTCCGCTCACGCTCGATTAGCTCTCTATTTCATTTTCCACAGTATCGTTTTCTACAGGATCAATTTCTGCAGGGTCTAAATGACGCTTGTCGTCCTTATCTTTTGCCTAGCAGCAACAACTCTACATTTGAATTAGGAGAAACTCAGTGACTGAAGAGCAAGCAGGAACCAAGAAGGATCGCAGCAGTTGGAATCAAGTACTTGATGCCGATCAGATTCGTCGTTCGGTTACGCGCATATCGCATGAAATTCTGGAGAAG
>QIGM01000584.1 GCA_003230795.1 bacterium | reverse complement strand
ATGAGTTGAATATTGCTAACTCGGTTGTAGATGTAAAAAACCTGACCACGGCGGCCAATCTCCCGCATTATCGACTCGCGAACGTTACGAGATTCATAAGGCGCAAGGTACGTACGAATGACCTGTCTATTCACGGGCGGAGTTTCTATCAAACTCAGATCGCGAATACCCGTAAGCGACATTTGCAAGGTCCGCGGTATAGGCGTTGCCGTCAGCGTCAAGATATCGATCTCTGCACGATACCGCTTAAGTCGCTCCTTGTGTGCGACACCGAAGCGGTGCTCCTCGTCAATGATCACAAGACCTAAGTCTTTAAATACTACGTCTTTCTGCAAGATGCGGTGAGTGCCGATCACGATATCAATGCTGCCGTCTGCAAGCTTGGCAAGCGTTTCCTTGTTCTGGGCAGTCGAATAGAAGCGACTGATGCAGCCTACAGAAATCGCCGTATCTTCGAGGCGCTCACAAAAAGTAGCCAAATGCTGCTCAGCTAATACTGTAGTAGGCACGAGCACCGCTGTTTGCTTCCCCGCATTGGCTGACTTGAATGCGGCTCGCAAAGCAACTTCGGTTTTCCCGTACCCAACATCACCACATACCAGACGATCCATCGGCCGCGCTTTTGACATATCAGCCAAAACGGCATCAATCGCGGCTTGTTGATCTTCGGTTTCTTCGAATGGAAAGGTATCCGCAAAGTTACGGTCATCAGAGTCAAGTGCTCCAAAGGAAAACCCGGGCGCTATCTCGCGCTCAGCAATGACGTGCAGCAGCTGACCGGCAAGCTCTGCCACATTCTCCTTAACCTTCTTCTTTTGCTTCTCCCAGGTTTGCCCACCGAGCTTAGTTAGTTTTGGGGATCTCCCCTCCACACCAGTATACTTCTGCACTCGCCCAATGTTTTCGACTGGCACATAGAGCTTCGCTCCTTCTGCGTATTCCAGCTCGAGGAAGTCGCTAATCGCGCCCTCAATGTGCATCTCCTTCAAGCCACGATAGATACCAATACCGTAGTCAATATGAACTACATGTTCATCGTCCTTAAGCTGCGACGTCGCTCCTAGAAAGCGCCCCACACCGGGACGCGGTTTCGGACGACGACGATCGGAGATGTCTGGGAAAATTTCTCTGTCGGACACAAGATGAAAGCTGTCCTCAAGAACACGAAAGCCTTCAGATAGGCGTCCTTCAAGAATGACTATCTTACGTTTCCAGCCAGGCTCCCGACAAAGCGCCCGCCATTCAGAAAAACTGTCATCCAGTTCCAAAGCGTCAAGGTCGTAACCTGCAAGTAGTTCTCGCATTCGAGAAACTCGCTGGCTCTGTGAGACCGTAATTGCAATATCGAGATGTTCCCCTCTCCGCTTTCGCAGCTCCTCCGCAAGAGGTTCAAACGGCCGCTCGGAGCGGCGTTTACCTTGAAGTGCCGTTTGCAAACCAAGATTGGAATAGACCGTTCGATCGAGTGTTCTCTTCTCTGGAGAAATCTCTGGCTCGGAACCTTGCACCGGCTGTTCTTCAAAATCAGAATCTCTTAAGAACTCAACGCTGTTAAAAACATGAGAGCGTTTCTCTCGGAGGCTTTTCGAAAATTCTCCCGCAGATAAGAAAGTCTTCTCCGGATCGGACACAAGCTGCCCCTCGGCCACTGCTTGTTCTGCTCGTTCTCTTACCAGTGTCGAGAAGTCATCCGCGGCCATATCAACTGCCGCCTCATCCCACACAACCATTGGCGAAGAAGAGGGAAGAAAATCCCAAAGATGCTCTAGCGACTCAACGAAGACTTGTTGCAGATGTTCAATACCTGGGTAGGTGCTGCCAGTACGCAAAGAATCCTCAATCGGCCCGGCAAGAGACTGGGGCAGAGAAAGCTCTGATAAGCGCTCTTTCAGTCTGACCACAGAGGCCTCTACTGCGGGAGGAAGAAAAAACTCACGGACGGGCAGCATTCGAACTTCCGCAATACTCTCCACGGAGCGCTGCCTTGTTGGATCGAATCTTCGCAGCGACTCCAGCGTATCCCCAAATAACTCCAGGCGAATTGGCAACAAGTTCCCTGAGGGGAACACATCAACAATCGCCCCGCGCACTGCGTACTGCCCGCATTCCTCAACCAAAGAACTCCGCTGATAACCAAGACGATCTAGGGACGCGACTAGCTCCTCTCTATCAATTTCGCTTCCCTGCGATAGATGAATCGAGTAGCCCTCAAAGAGACTGCGTGGCGCGATTCCTCTTTGAATCCCGTCAGCACTAGCGACAACAACAACCCGCTCATGGCGTGTTAGCATTCCGAGTGTTGATATTCGATCCGCTGCGACCTGCACTGCGGGAGACAAGCCATCAAAGGGAAGCACCTCCCAACCGAAGAAAGAGACTACACGAAAATCTTTAGGCAAGAGGAAAGACAAATCGTTAAGCAAGGTCTCGCCCACGCTTGAATTCGGCACGACGACAAGCGTAGGCACAGCTGGCACACCAGCCTTTTGCGCCCGCGCAGCGATCTCTCCGACAAGATAAGCCGAGGCCGAACTACCCAAACCTGAGTATCGAATTTCGCGTTGTGTTTGAGAACTAGGACTGAGGGTCATTTGTCTGAACTATAACTTCCGTTTCCTGAGATCGTAACAGCGCATTCCAACTTACTATCTGCTCCTTGGCCAGGGCTCTTTTCTCGTAGGACCTCTGCTCGCGCTCGTAGGAGGTGGCAGGTCCAGAACCAGCATGCGAAGCCGGAGAATGGCCTAACTTGCGATATCACGGCAAAGCCGAGGGATTGGCTTGGTTCAGGGTCTAAATTATTATCCCAGCCCCCGAAGCCAAACTGAGCCTTTTCCCTGCAATTACAGCCCGTTATGCCGTCCCTACCTTTTTCTTATCAAAATGCATGCAAATAGCCACGTTCTGTTTACTTAAGATTATTCCTCCAAGCTTCGATTAATTCATTGGGGTGTAAACACGC
>QIGM01000379.1 GCA_003230795.1 bacterium | reverse complement strand
CCAGCTTTTTGCTTACTCCCACCGCTTCACTATCGTCCTCGTGGTGTATCTCTCGCTGAGACCTGACGTTGTTAGACATGTTCGGTTATTACGCGTTTTAAAATTAGAAAGCTTTTCCTACATCACCTTCTTTTAAGAAGATCATAATCTCTCGTCTTCCATCCTGTGAGAAGACACTTCCTAAAACCAAAATTCCGACACAAGCCGACAAAGACGTCCATTTCGCTAGAGGTCGAGTCAGTTTTTAACACGGAACCTGGAACCGTGATCTTCTGGCACCGCTTTCCATTTCAATCCCTATTCCGTCAGCTACGCTGCTTTCTTACGTTGTGCCTTAGAAACATCAGAGGATCTCAATGTAGTAATAATCCGTGCAGCAATCTTATACGGATCACCATTTGAAGCTGGGCGACGGTCTTCTAACCAGCCTTTCCAGTCATTTTCAACCGTAGCTATTGGGATACGAATTGAGGCACCGCGATCTGATATGCCGTAGGAAAACTTATCGATTGACTGAGTCTCATGACCACCTGTTAGGCGCTGATCATTATCAGCTCCGTATACCGAGATGTGTTCATGTACTACTGGGGCAAACAACTCACATATTTCCTCGTAGACCGCTTTAGAACCACAGGTTCTAAGCAACTCATTTGAGAAGTTCGCGTGCATGCCTGATCCATTCCAGTCAGTTTCCCCTAGCGGTTTTGGATGCCAGTTCACAGCAACGCCGTATTTCTCTGCGGTTCTTTCTAAAAGATACCGTCCAATCCAGACTTCATCGCCAGCAGCAGCAGCGCCTTTCGCGAAAACTTGAAACTCCCACTGTCCGGCGGCAACTTCACCATTAATACCTTCAATGTTCAGTCCGGCGTCGAGACAGATGTCGAGATGCTCTTCAACAATCTCGCGTCCGTATGCGTTCTTCGCACCGACTGAACAATAATATGGCCCTTGTGGCTCTGGATAGCCGTTCTTCGGAAAGCCAAGCGGCTTGTCTGTCTCAGGGTCCCAGAGAAAATATTCTTGCTCAAATCCAAACCAGTACTCGGAATTGTCATCATCAATGGTCGCACGAGCATTAGATACGTGAGCGCTGCCATCAGCATTGAGCACTTCGCACATCACAAGATAAGCATTTCGGCGATCAGGATCTGGGTAAATAGAAACAGGCTTTAGTAGGCAATCTGAGGAACCACCTTCTGCTTGATTGGTCGAAGAACCATCAAAAGACCACATTTCACATTCTGCGAGAGTTCCACCGAAGTCTCGAATGATTTTGGTTTTGCCGCGGAGTACTTGGGTGGGTACGCTACCGTCGAGCCAAAGGTATTCAAGCTTTGCCTTATTCATTAGAAATGCCTGTTATTATTTTTGCAGTTTAACCAGCTTCGGCCGCTCAAGCTAAATCCTAAGCAACACTATTTTCCTAGAACCATTATGCACGAGGCAAGGCCAATTGAAAAGTCGATTGCCATTGATTCTCTCAATGATAGATCGAACGCAACCAATACATATTCCTCGCACACGATGAGGTTTTAACCTCCAAATCGACTTGCTTGCTTTCGCGCTAGAAGTAGAAGAATCAGTTCAATCGGAGCTTTAGTGCAATTGCTTTAGCGGCCCGTTCCCCGTCCAGAGCAGCCGACATAATACCCCCAGCATACCCGGCGCCCTCAGCACAGGGATAGAGACCGGAAACCTGCGGATGCTCAAGAGTCTTTGAATCTCTCGGAATTCTAATTGGTGAAGAGGTACGTGATTCGGTGGCTAACACGATTCCTTCCCGGCTAAGGTACGCGGGCATCTTCTTTCCAAACGCTTTGAGCCCTTCTCTAATTTTCGAGAAACGTTCAGCCCCTAGAACATCTGAAAGTCGTGCAGCTGTAACCCCCGGATTATACGAACAAGACGGCAAGGTCGAAGAGGCGCTATCATCTAAAAAATCATCCACTCGTTGCGCAGGTGCAACAAGCTTTCCGCCACCCACTTCAAAAGCCTTCTTCTCAATTTCCTGCTGTAGCCTAAGGCCTGCCCAAAGTTCTGTTCCACCACCGGAGGAGTCCAGATCTTCTAAATCAATTTGCAGTACTATCCCAGAGTTCGCATAGCGACCATTTCGTTTCGAGGGCGACCATCCATTAACCACAAGCTCTCCGTCTGCTGTAGCAGCCGGACAGATCACCCCGCCAGGGCACATACAAAAAGAAAACACCCCTCTACCCCCGTCCTGGGCACGAAGAGCGTAAGAAGCAGCCGGCAAGTTCTCATGCCGAGGGTTCGTACCGTACTGTATTTCGTCAATTAATGTCTGCGGATGTTCAATGCGAACCCCTAGAGCAAAGGGTTTAGCCTCCAAGCTAACACCTGCCTTGTCGAGCATTGAATAAACATCACGAGCAGAATGACCTGTTGCAAGCACTACAGTGTCAGTTTCAATTCGGCCAAACCCATCCACTCTCAGCGCTCGCATTCCGCTGGAATCAAACTCAACATCTGTAACTTTCGAATCAAAGCGCAGCTCGCCGCCCGCCGATATTATAGTATCTCGAATCGAAGCGATAATTTTCGGTAATTTATTAGTGCCAATGTGTGGATGGCTATCGATCAATATCTGAGAGTCCGCTCCGTGCTCAACAAATACTCGTAACACTCGTGTGACGTCGCCACGCTTTGTCGAGCGAGTATAGAGTTTCCCGTCAGAAAAAGTCCCCGCTCCGCCCTCACCAAAGCAGTAGTTACTCTCCGGATTGACCTCACCGAACTTCGATACCCGAGCAACGTCAACACGGCGTCTACGAACATCCTTCCCTCTCTCGAGGATAATCGGTTTGATGCCGAGCTCTATCAGCTTCAGCGCTGCAAAAAGTCCGGCTGGACCAGCTCCAACGATCGCGACTTCCCTCGCCTTCGATACATCTGCGTACTGAGTAACCGAAGGCACTTCCGCGACAATGTCTTCACCAA
>QIGM01000354.1 GCA_003230795.1 bacterium | reverse complement strand
GATAGACTGACTCGCAGCTTGCGTCGTTCACACCACTCAGACGCATGAGACGAGTAACATTGCCAGCCGTTTCCTCGGCGTGTTCTGCAATTGCTAAGAGAAACTCTGAGGCATCTTGGAAGCGGTCTTCTGGCTTTTTAGAAGCTGCTTTTTTTACGATCTCTTCGAACCATGCGGGTATTTGCTTATTGGAATGAGCGAAATCCGGCATGGGAGAGTTCATATGCTTGAGCGCCATGTCGAAGAAGGTCTCGCAAGTGAACGGTAGATTTCCAGTGGCAAGTTGGTAGGCCATAATGCCGAGTGCATACACGTCAGCACGTTGATCGATACCAGCACCTCGGAACTGTTCGGGCGCCATGAATGCAGGCGTGCCAACAGCTTCGCCAGTTTTTGTTAAATTCATGTCCGTTCCACTGGAGCGGGCAAGCCCAAAATCAACAATCTTTATTTCATCAGTTTCGGTAAGAAGAATGTTAGCTGGCTTAATGTCTCGATGTATCACGCCCTTCTTGTGGGCATAGGCAAGGCCTTCGAGAATTTCCGACAGAAAGCGAATAACAATGGGCATGGGTAGACCATTGTTGCCACGAGACTTTACGACTTCGTCCAGAGGCTGGCCCTTTACATACTCCATTGTGATATAGGTGCACCCTTGTTCGGTCTCACCGATGTCATGAATGCGAACGATGTTCGGGTGAGTGAGTGAGCGCGCAACGACCACCTCGTTGACCATCCGCTGGAGGGTTGTTGGGTCAGCGCCGGTATGTACCGGGTTGAGAAGTTTTAGTGCGACTTCTTCGTTGTGGAGCTTGGAGTCGGCAACTTTAAGTACAACGCCCATGCCACCCGCACCAAGGCGGCCGGTAACGACGTAACGATCGGCAATACGTGTGCCTTCTTCGATACTGTTAGAACCAGCGAAAAGACTAGGAATGGTATCCATTCTTGAACAACCAAAAGTAGAGACAGACTTAATTTCTAAGTGGCAAGACGCCACAACACCTATTTCACTAAGTCGACCAATATGGAATTAGACTTAAGAGCTTATACCCACAGCTAGACCTGCGGTAAAAGCGCTGTCGTTCTCGATGTTTGGCTAGATTTAGAGCTTTTGACGTTAGGATACATAATTCGCTCTCCTTTTCGCTAAAACACAGAAAACACATCTTAATTTAGCGGTATCTCCAGTCCTAAAAAGTGCGTCATATCTAGGTGAATCAAGCTTTGTGGGATCAGGTCGCGGGTGGTTAATATCGGCAGAAGAAGCATCAGAGTTTTCGGAATATCGTAATGAGTTTTTTCAGAATGAGTTTCTGCATGAAGAGTTTATCGGCCTATCTTTTTTCTGCCTTGGTTATCGTGCTGCTTCCTTTAGCATCACACGCTGATGATGGTTCCTCAGTAATGATTATTGATGACGAGGGGCGTACTCAGTCTTTGGTCGAAACCGAAGAGGGAAGTGTCGGAACGGTCAAAGTTTTCGTGCGTGACGATAGTGGAGAGGGTGTCGAGGGAGTAAGTGTAGGCCTTTGGGATACAGTCAAGGACCGTTTGTTTGGCATGAGTAACTCTTTAGATAGAGGGGTAGCTTCTTTTTTCAAGGTTCCTGCTGGAACGTATCGGGTGCAGTTTGAGTGCGGTAACTTTCAGCTAGAGGAAGTGAAAGTTGTTGGAGCAGCGGTATTTGATGCAGGGAGTCAGCCAGCAACAAGTGAAGCTGCAGCCGATAAGATAACTATTCAGGACTCTGAGGGGAGCACTCGAGGAGTCGGCGAATTGCCGGTCGGCGAAAGAGCTTCAGTTTCTTTATCCGTAGCCCCACTTTCTCGAGGAGACGTTTCAGATCTTGAAATTCGTCTAATCGAATTGCGAGAAGATGAGGAACTCGAAGTACTGCAGTCGAAGAAGACAGACGAAAATAGCCGGGTGCTGTTCGAAAACGTTGGTGGTGGTGACTACAAGATCGAGTTGGCCAACTGTGCGGTAGGCGCTTCGGTAGGCGGTGTTAGCCTCGCCGATTTTCCAATGAGCGGCGTTATTTGTCCACCGTCTCTACTCTTTGACCCATCCGTGCAAGACGGATTGGGATTTAATTCAGCGGAGCCGAAGCCTGGCGAAATCAGCATTCTCGACCAAGAGGGTAAGACTCAGTCGATTGTAGAGTCTGAGCCCGGCAGTCTTGGAACGGTGAAGGTCTTCGTGAGAGATGATGAAAACGAGCCGCTGGAAGATGTTAGTTTGAGTCTTGTTAATACGGAGACTCAGGAGGCGTTCGCTACTGCGGTTACCAAAGCTCGCGGTGTGGCATCATTTTTCGATGTTCCGACCGGAAGGTATTCAATTGGCTTTGAGTGCGACGAGTTTGCGATCTCTAGTGTTGATCTTTCAGGAGAGTCTTTGTTTGACGCGGGCTCGAACTCAAGTGCAGAGCAAGCCGCTGACAAAGTAAGCATTTTAGACAAAGAGGGCAGTACACGAGCGCTTGGAGAAATGCCAATTGGTTCGCGAGCGGATGTGCGCGTTGCGCTAGAAAGCGAAAAGGAGTCGCTCGACGGAATTTCTGTGCGGCTTGTTGAGATGAAAGGTACGCAGCGTTTAGAAGTGCTGCGCGAGCAAGCATTGTCTGACGACGGAAGTGCAAATTTCAAAGGTGTCCCAGGTGGAGAATATCTCGTTGAAGTCAGAGGCTGTGGTAGTAAATACAACCTTGGCGGCGTTGGAGTTTTCGACTTTCCAGTTTCAAGCATGATGTGTGCTCCAGCAGCCCTGCTCACTGGTGTTGGTGCCGGTGGTGCCGGCACAGGTGCTGGTGCTGGGGCCGCTGCGGCGACAACCGCTCAGCTAGGCTCGGCTTTTGGTGTTGCTCCGGGTGCTGTTGGTGCAGGAGCGGCCGGAGCAGGTGCAGCGGGAGCTGGTGCCGCAGCAGCAGGCCTTGGAACTGCCGGCGCTGTCGGTGCTGCAGGTGCAGCGGC
>QIGM01000260.1 GCA_003230795.1 bacterium | reverse complement strand
CGATCAAGTACCTACCAAATTGACCTTTCCGACTGTCTGTGGGTAGACCCCAGCCCACTAATGTCGATTCTTCTACACGGAAATCATTTAATACGGCTGGGCTTCACGGTTACTCTAAAGTTATGCTGCCCAGAAGATATAACGGCTGATAACAAATTCCCGGTGTTTTTTATCAAACACGGGTTTGCCGCTGCAGCCCGTAGCGCAGGAATGAGCGTGATTGATGCCAACAATGTTGTTATATCTACATCAGAAGAGCCACGGTACTTAGAAAAGGACTATGTCTTAGTATACCCAGACCCACCTGTAATACAGGCAAAATTGTTGAATTTTGATCCGACTAATTACACTCGGAGCTTAATTACCGGATTCGTCTCTGAACTAATTGATCAAGCGCGAGGGGCTTATGAATATCTTGCTCATCGTAGTGTATTCACCGGGCTTCTTTACCGTACTCAGGTTGTTCTTGAAGAGACAATTCAAAATGTCATTGATCACGCGTATAACGGTTCAACCTACACCCCCGCCCTAGTGGTGTTTGCCAGATATAGAAGGGGACTTAAACGGCTCGATTCCGTAGATGCAGGCGCTTGGCGGGAGACTATAAAACGAGAAGATGCATGTTGCCCGTTCTTGAAAAGTGCGTTCCTCGAAGATAAAGAAGGATGTATTGAAATGTTCGTAGTTGACCATGGCATCGGAATAGCTGCCAGCTTCGGTGAATCCGGCGAGACACTAGAAGGCCGGAAAGCTATCCGCTCGTTACTACAGCGTGTATTTACTGTGGGAGAAAGTACAAAGAAGGGAAAACGAGCGGATGCAGGTGGCCTTACTGTAATACATAACCAAATGATCCCTAGCAGAGACTATCTTCGTGGGTATGACTGTGGGACTTGGTTCGGAGTCCCGGGCGGGTTGAATAGACCCAATCAAAAGATTGTAGACCATCCCGTAGAAACAGGTGCAAATTTGCCAATTGGGCTCGCATGGACGCTCAGACTCGGTTTGCGGGGTGATATACAGCCCATCCTACCTTGGCCCTCCCCAGATAGAAACTGCAGGTCTCGAATTCTAGCTGAATTCACTCGATATTCCTTTACAAATAGCGACGCCACACCAGCGCAAATTATTGACTCTCGTATCAACGTTGCCGATATATCTGGATTGGCTACGCTGGAAACGGGCGGAGTTCTGGTATGGCTTCCACAACCCTACCTCGGAAAGGATGATATTCGTATATTCTTTAGTCGAATCTGCTCTAAGATGTCATCTAAACAAAATTGGACCATTGTAATAGCCGATATAAGAACACATGAGGGCACGGTCTTTTTTGATGCATTAAGTGGGCAAACCAATCGTACAGACTCACATATTGTGCAGATTTGCCTAATAACTGAACGAATGCAGGTTAAATTACTAAGCCGAGTTTCTACAAAAGATGGTGACCGTTTTGATGTCCTGGGTCTAAATGAGAAAGCTTTGCTAGCGGGTGGCATCTTGAGTGGAGCGCTGGACCTGGTGAGCATCGTCGCTGCATTGCGTGAGTATGACTCCGGTCTCGTCTGGGAAGAGGCTGCCAAACGGGAAAAAGCATATACCTCGAAATGGATCCGATGGGGTACTGATGATAACGGCGAACCAAGGTATATATTCGGCTATCTAGAACTTGAACTATTGCAAAGGTCAAGCGTAATGAAATATCTAGCTCGAGTTGGGCTGGAGCGCTTAGTCGGCCTGCAAATGGTAGATTCCTCAAACCTATTGGAGCCAGTAGACGGTTTAGTTTCGGACTTATGTGAGAACTTCAATTCTATTGGAGACCGCTACAATCATGTGGATGCGCACCAGAATCTTCTTGGTTCAGTATGTGTCACGGGGAAGACGGTTGACAGCGTGCAGTCTGGGGGAGGTTATAAAGCTCTTCACTTGTTTCGCCATCCGTACGTGATACCTCCACCAAGAGATATCAGCACTAAGACGGTATTTCTATGGAAAACGGAATCTGATGAGGCTATTAGACCCGACCGCGCGCGCGACGCACACTCTGAGCGGGTGGGCACATCGCACTCAATATCTCGAAAAGGTCGGAATCACTATATCATTCCAAAGAAGCATGACGGATCCTATTTTGCCTATAGGAGTCCTAAGGAATTCTACGAAGATATCCAGAAAGTTCGCGCCAGTACAGTTCGCGTAGGCCACTGGATCTATCGTGATAACCACGACATTCTCGGCTTGAATATGCGACTGTTTGTCCGAGATGCGTTTGATCGTCTCAATGACCTTGCATGGTTCTTAATTGACTCTCTGTTGGTAGATGCGGGCATTCCTCCAAGTGACTTTCGTCCACCTATTAGAACCGGTATGGCTCAACGTATTAATAAGAATGGAGCAAAGCGTAAAGGTAAAGCTGTAGTTGTATATCCGTCACATCCTGTTACGGAAAAAATCATTGACCGACTCTTGGGGACGCTGACAAGTGCGGCTCGAGAAAGAGCCGAACAACAGTTTATACCTGCTCGACGGCTTCGCACCATACACAAACACATGGCATCGTTACTTTCGCCGCAAAGCGAGTCCGAGCTTCTAGATGCGCTTAAGCCAAAATCTATTTCTCGGGTCATTATTTTCGATGATGGAATGGTGTCAGGAAACACCAGTCGTGATCTAATGAATCTTGTGTCCCAGGCTACGAAGCTTCCAATTGATAAAGTTGTCATTGTCAATCGGTTGCGCGAACCGGGGGTGGGGGTCGAATCTTCTACGACAAAACAGTTCTGGCGTCTTGATCTCCCTCGTCTTGGAAATAGTGAATCCTGTTTGCTCTGTCGGGCGATTGAGGAGGTGAGATCATTTCGCGGTAACGACGTCACCTCTGAGCGAGGATGCGAGCGGCTACGGGAATGGTTAGATGCTTGGCGTGGAGTAGATCCAAAACACGAATGGTCCGGAACCGGCCTACGGCCCCTTGCTTTACC
>QIGM01000579.1 GCA_003230795.1 bacterium | reverse complement strand
CAAAGGCTGATGACCTTCAGGGTGGAACTTTCTCCATCTCTAACATCGGGCGTTCGAAAGTTGAAGATTTCACAGCCATTGTGAATCCTGGACAGGGTGCAATTCTTGCAGTTGCTGGAATCCAGGATGAAGCGGTGATTCGTGATGGGCAACTTGCGATTGGAAAGACGATGCGGGTCACGCTCTCTGTTGACCATCGTATTATTGATGGTGTCGTTGCAGGTGAGTTCATCACGGAGCTAAAGCGTTTAATAGAAGACCCAGTTCTTCTTTTAGCTTAGGTGCCTCGTCCCTGGTAACGCAATGGCGGTAAGTATTTCATGAGAGGACTGCAAGTAATCGATCGACATGGGCCGGAGGAGTATTCCTCCACCTTAAGCGTGCAGACGAATTTGCTCGAAGCAAAAATCGCTGACCGTGAGCTTGACGATCTTCTCGTGCTTGTTGAGCATGAAGAAGTGTTTACCGTTGGTCGAAGCGTAGCTCCTCAAGTCCCTGAAGCAGACCTAAAGAAATCAGTCCGCTGGATAGAAGTCGGACGCGGGGGGGATGCGACGTTTCACGGGCCTGGCCAACTAGTCGCCTATCCGATTTTTGATCTGGAACGTCACGGAAAAGACGTTCATGTGTTTCTGCGTAAGCTGGAATCTGCCGGCATTCGCTGTCTCGCACGCTTTGGAATTCGAGGTGAAACTCGGAAAGGACAGACTGGAATATGGGTGCAACAGAGTGGTGCCGAGCAGGGTATACTCTGGCGAAAAATAGCAAGCATTGGAATCGGTGTGAGGAAATGGATTTCCTATCACGGCTTGGCGATAAATGTTTCGACGGATCTCTCTTACTTCAAGGCGATAAGTCCTTGCGGCGAAGAGGGTGAGGTGATGACTTCGCTTGAAGAATTGCTGGAGTCTACTCCGAGCATGGGCGAGGTGAAGGCAGCGTTTACCGAAAGTATGATTGTTGAGTTTGATCTCAAAATCGCAGGCAAAGCAGAGCAGAATCAAGAGAAGACCCGCAAGATTCAGCGACGTTCTCGACCGAGTTGGTTGAAGGTCAAAGCCCCGGGGTCACCGGAATATCAGAAAACGCTCGATATTGTGCGCGAGCATAAGCTTGTTACGGTTTGTGAAGAGGCTCGCTGCCCCAACATGGGTGAGTGTTGGTCCCACAATACTGCAACGTTTATGATCATGGGTGAACTTTGCACAAGGCGTTGCTCTTTTTGTTCGGTGAAGGACGGCACGCTAAATTCTCTAGATCCGCTCGATCCTCTAGAGCCACTTCGAGTGGCTCAGGCAGTTGAGCGACTTGGCCTAAAGCATGTTGTGATCACCTCTGTGAATCGCGATGACTTACCGGATATGGGTGCAAAGCACTTTGATCAAACCGTGCGCGCGATTAAACATCTCAATTCGGCATGTGATGTGGAGCTACTCATTCCTGATATGAGAGGAAGGCGAGCGCTTGTTGAAATGATTCTTGCCAGCGGTCAGGTTCGCGTTCTCAATCACAATGTTGAAACCATTCCAAGACTCTACAAAATGGTGCGACCAGGTGCGGTCTTTAAAAGATCGCTCGAGGTCTTGCGTTGGGCGAAAGAGATTAGTCCCAACTCGAGAACGAAATCAGGTCTAATGGTCGGGCTTGGAGAGAAAAAGGAAGAAATTCTTGAGGTAATGGACGCACTTCGAGAGTCCAATGTTGAAGTCCTTACTATTGGGCAATACCTGCAGCCTACCGAAAAGCAACTCGACGTGAGACGCTTTGTTACTCCCGAGGAATTTAAAGAGTACGAGGGAGAAGGAAAGAAACGTGGCTTTTTGCACGTGGAGTCTGGCCCGCTTGTTCGGAGTTCTTACCATGCTTGGCAGCATACCGGAGAAGATACGGCGAGTTTGCCGAGTCCGACGCTGCAAGCTGAGCTAACGCAGTCCGTCTAGTAGCCCGAACATTGGTGAAATATTCGGGCTATCAATCGAATCGATACTCTTGCTTTACCACTTCGTAAGCCCGTTGTAGCGAAAGAAAGCCTTGCCGAATTTCTTCGCCGAGATTTTTGCTCGTATCGTCTGCGGCGTGCATGTCGGGATGATAAAGTCGTGCAAGCTGTCGGTAGCTTGTCTTGATTTCAGAAATCGTATCTGCCGGTGAACAGCCAAGAAACTCGAGAGCTTTTTTGCAGCGTTCGCTTACTTTCCTTGGATTTTCGACTTTAGTTTCACTGCTGTCGACGATTTCGTAGCTAGGGTCAAATTCCTTCCTCAATCTTTGATACGCTTGAGGTGGGAAGGAAAAACGATTACAGGCGATCCGAATCAAGGCGTCGTCTCGTTGAGCAAGTGGCTTATTGATGAGAGCGATTCGGAAAAAATTGCTAACCAAATTTAGCAAGAGGTGTGGCTCTTTACTGAAGAGATCGCGCGCGGTGTCGAGAAGCTCGTTCCAAGTGCCTTCCTCCGCTATTGAGTTGGCATAGGTTTCTCGTAGGGCTTTACGTAGCGATTTCTCAAGTCGCACGCCCCTTTCGAAACAACGGAGCACGTCATCAAAGCTCGCTAGTCCGGAATTAAGCTTCGCGAAGAGAGCGAAGGAAATTTCGTAATACTGAATTTGCTTAGGGATCGTCATCATCGTCATCTGGGAAATAATAGCTCGACGGTTTGGGGGATAGTGTTGGTTATTTGATTTAACATAATTCCCGACTTTGGCATCAGCGTTCAGTGGAAAAAACCCTGATCGGGTTTTTGCAGTGTCTTGATGACGATTCTCTTTGTCCCCTTCGGGGGAAACGTTCAGGCGCCACGTAGGCTTCTCTGTCCATTGCTGGGCAGCATTACGTACTTAGGTGTAATATTCATCTAAAAAAAGGAGCCTCCGTGGCGATTGATACGGACCCTCCGTAGGAGACAAAGAGATTCGTCATCAAGACACAGCAAAAACCCGATCAGGGTTTTTTCCACTGAACGCTGATGCCAAAGTCAGGATTTATGT
>QIGM01000407.1 GCA_003230795.1 bacterium | reverse complement strand
GGGGCTTTGCTATGTTTTGATGACTATATTCTTTATCTCCTACGGAGGGTCCGTATCAATCGCCACGGAGGCTCTTTTTTCTAGATGAGTATCCATCTAAGCCTGTAATACTGCCTCGCAAAGTAAAAAAGGTGCCTGGCACCTTTTTTACTGAAGGCTGCTGCCAAAGCAAGGGGCTTTCTCAAATTAAAGGCATTATAATCTATCGGGAATTTCTTTTCACGATGACTATATAATACTTTTCATCGTATTCACTCCTTCAATATAAAGGCGATAATACTAAGATTTCAACTGACTCAATTAGGGGGGTGGGATCAATAAAGACAGGCTCTAATTCCTGCCGTGCGCGTATTCTGATGCGTAGGAGATGAAAGCCTTCTTTTCGGTTTGCACAAAGGCGCCAGCGTTTCTCTTAGCGTCGCGCATACCGTGATACATGGTGTCATAATCGTGCTTCACCATGGCATCGAATATCAATGGACCAATGAAGTAGAAGAATACGAATAGTCCACCTATTGCTGCGACCCATTTCATTTTGTCTCTTCCTCCCTTGCTTTCGTCTGCTTCTGCGGCTACTTAGGCCAGCTATCTGTATATTGTTATGTAGTAGAAATGGTGTAATGTGCTGTTTCTGTGACGTATTTGTAAGGCATTAGCGAAGTAAACAATCAATATGAAAGGCGCACTCTCTTTTCCTAAGGAAAAGGTTAAGATTTATCTCTTTGAAAAAGTTCATCCTTCTGCCGCAGAGACCTTTGCGGCTGCCGGTTATACCCCCGTAGAGATTTCAGAAGCTGTTCAGGGCGATGAGTTAAACAAGCTTCTCGCAGACGCTCACCTCATTGGGGTGCGATCTAGAACGCATATTCGGAAAGAGAATCTTGCCCATGCAAAGAGGCTGCTTGGAATCGGCTGCTTCAGTGTCGGAACGGATCAAGTAGACCTCAATGAAGCTCGCATTCATGCCGTCCCGGTTTTTAATGCTCCGCACGCAAGCACAAGAAGTGTCGCAGAGCTAACCTTGGGCAATATTCTCGCCCTAGCGAGAAAGATGGCCTACCGAAGCGCTAAGCTTCATCAAGGCGTTTGGGAAAAGAGCGCTATCGGCTCTTTCGAAGTTCGCGGCAAAACCTTAGGCATAGTTGGATACGGTCATATTGGGAAGCAGATTGGACTCCTTGCCGAAGCTGTTGGTATGGAGGTTTGCTACTACGATCCCGTGCCGCAGTTACCTTTTGGCCGCGCGAAGCAGCTTGATCGTTTGGACGACGTACTGGCAGCATCTGACTATCTGACTCTTCACGTTCCAGGAGGGGAGTCGACGTTTAATATGATTTCGGCTGTAGAGATCGCGAAAATGAAACGGGGAAGCTACTTGCTGAACCTTAGCCGAGGAAAGGTGGTCGATATAGAAGCTCTGCGCGAAGCTTTGGATTCGGGACAACTCTCTGGCGCAGCTATCGATGTGTATCCAGAAGAGCCAGCAGCTAATACGGAAGAGTATGAGACCATCCTTGGGGGGTTAGAGAACGTTATTCTTACTCCTCATATCGGAGGTAGTACCGAAGAAGCGCAAAAGAATATCGGTATTGAAGTATCGAGAAGTCTTATCGGGTTCATTGATAGCGGCTCAACTCAAGGCGCGGTGAATTTCCCGTCCGTGCATCTTCCTGCCTTTCCAAAATCAAGTCGATTGCTCTGGATTCACGAGAACACACCAGGAGCTTTGCGAGATGTGAATAACGTGATCGCGGAGACCGGGGTGAATGTGGACGCCCAGTATCTCAGTACGCACCAAGATGTCGGCTACCTGATCATGGATATCGGTAGAAGCACTTCAGACGAATTGAAGAGTTTAATCTCAGAACTTCCTCAGACAATTAGAACTCGAATTCTGTATTAAGCGTTCAGAGTGCTGAAGGTTGCTTTTGCGCTCGGCTTACATAAATCAGTCCTGCCTTGCTAGTTCGAGTTGTCAAAAGCTAATCGCTTTTGGCGGTGTTTTGAACGCTTAATTTTTTGTCACCCCCGGAATTGCTTTGCAATTCGCCCCCTGAGGGGGCTATTCGGATACAATTACTTAGCTCTATTTCGTTTCGCGCTACTAAGTGTACTGAGCCATTTTAGTTTTGGCGGTGCTTAGAGAAAGGAACGCAGAAGAAGAGGGATTTAAAGGAATCACACACATTAACAAAAGTTTCCCCTGCGTTCCTTACTGCAAGCACGCGGTTTTTTCTTTTAATTTCGAATGGGAAAGAACACGTGGAAACTAGTGCCCTCATTCGGGATACTTTCCACTTCAATACTCGCTCTATGGGTCTTTACTATTCCTAACACAGTGGAGAGGCCTAATCCTCGCCCTGCGGATTTAGTGCTAAAAAATGGGTCGAAAATTCTTCGTTTAGTCTTCTCATCAATTCCAGGTCCGGTGTCAGAAACGCTAAGGCAGACATGAGTTGGCTTTGAAGAATCCAGCGCGGTTTTTGGTGATCTTATTTGAGTGTTGATTTTAATCTGACCACCTTTTTCTCCGAGCGCATCTGCCGCATTCTTGATCAGGTTCATCGCAACTTGGCGCACCTGAGTCGCGTCAGCTGAGATAGAAGGAAGGTCTTGGGGACATTTATTCACAACCTCAATTCTTGAGGAGAAAGTGTCTTCGAGTAGTTCCAGCATTTCGGTGGCAATTTCTGATATCTGCACTTCTTCGCGTTCGGTGCTGGACTTGCCTGAGTAAGCTAGCAACTGGCTTGTGAAGTCCGAGGCGCACTCGGCTGCTCGAGTAATCTTTGTCAGGCGTGCGTGCGCAGTAGAGTCTTGCGGCAGTTCTAGTGAAATTAGGCTAGCATTGCCGACAATGCCCACGAGCAGATTGTTGAAATCGTGGGCAATGCCACGTGCTAAGGCAGCAAGACTCTCGAACTTATCATTCTCAACTAACTGTTGTTGCAGAGCGAAACGTTCAGACATGTTAACGGTGACACCAACTGCTCC
>QIGM01000517.1 GCA_003230795.1 bacterium | reverse complement strand
AAGCCACGGCAGAAATCAAAAACGCAGCCTATGGCGTGGCTTTGGCTCAACAGCGGGTTGTGCTAGCCCGTCAAACGGTCGACGAGCGTCGCAAGCAGGTCTACGCTTTGACCGCCAATCGCGACGTGAAAGACGTCACCATCTTCGCTATCAGCTTGGCGCGTGGCGATCTTTTTGAAGCCGAGTCGAAACTGATTGAACATGTCGTTCGACTCAAGCTCGCCGAAGTCAGCTTGACTCAAACCAAGGGAATGTTGGCTGTCGAGTGTGGTTTCGAGCCGGTGCTGTGTTTGGAAGGTTGCTGCGACGGGGCGTGTGTCGCCTGCCAATGCAGTTGCAGCACAAAAGGTTCTTCTTGTGATTAAGAGCCTATCTCGGAACCTGCTTGGAGGTGGCCGGCGACCGGGGGATTTTGAACAACAAAAAAGTTTTGGGGCGTGCTCTAAAATTCCGACCAGGATGGTCGGTCTATAGCTCGACCATCCTGGTCGATAATCTCACTCCCCACAAGCCACGGGGCCTGCAAGAAAGACTTGCACAAATCATGGCTGCTCTTCGCCATGACTCTCAGAGTCGGCAGAAGGTACTCTTTCAGCAGAATCGTCGCTACCTTTCCTTTGCGCCTTGCAGGAGATTTCGCAGAAATAATTTGCCTGGATACCAATGTCTTTCTTCCGACCTGACAATTTTTTTGTACTCGGGATCGTCAGTAATCTCGGAAAAGTGTCGTTCAGGTTCAAAGTACGAGTCCTTCAGCACACTCACCATCAGGAAGCTTTCTCTCTGTAGTGCTACTTCGATAGTTTTTATAGCGTAGCTTTTGAACATGTCAGCTAGTCGCTTTCTTTCACTGAGTATGGTTTCTTTTGTATCGTATTTGTACTCGCCGACCAGTCCCTCTCCTTGTTTCTCGAGATATTTTTCTTCTGGCAGATCAAGAAGAGCATCAAGAGCATCTCGTTCAGATATATTGAGGATGCCATCGAGGGGACCAGGAGGTGCAAACTTAGACGAATGCGCAAGGTCCAGTCGCGACCGCCCTTCTACATTGCTTTTCATCCCTGCTTTTCTTTTCGAAATTAGGTCTAAATGTCTCTTAATATCAGCCTCACTCAGAGGTTTGCGAAAATGCTTAACTAATTGGTTGCAACTGGCAGCAATTTTAAATAGTTCCATATCAATCTTCCACGACGGCCTTGATTGAATATTTGACTTAAAAGTTTTTACTTGCCCCAAATAATTCTCTAAAAGTCTTTCCACTTCGTCTGCACGATTCGAAGCAGCGTTGAAGTCGAACGCGTCATCATCAAGATAGACACTCGGTAAACTGATAATTATTTCTCTGCCTTGGCTTACAAATCGCAATTGCTTGAGGTCTTCTTTACTTAGTTTCGTGAAATCCATGCTGCCGGCAAAATTATCCGCATCTCTGATGTATTGCAAAATGCTCTCAATTGCCCCACGTCCTCGCTCAGCCCTTTTCTTTGCTTCCTTCGCCTCACGCTGCTTCTGCTCAGCAGAGTCTTTCGCAACAACGGCGGCATCTCTCGCAACAGCAAGTTCAATGTTGGCCTTTTCCAAATCCTCCGAGTGATCGGCGAAACGCAAGGCAAAGTAAGAGGAGGTGAGCGTTCCTGCTACCAACGCAAAGACAACAGCACCGACCAGTGCTGCGACAGTCGAATTCCTTTTCGCCCACCGCCAAGTTTTTTCTAATGCACCGATAGGTCTCGCTAAAATTGGCTTGCCGGCCAGAAATCTTTCGAGCTCCTCGCAAACTTTCTGGCTGCTTTGGTACCGTCTGCCCGCGTCTTTTTCCAAACACTTGAGAGTAATCGTCTCGAGGTCTCGAGGGATGTTAATATTGAACTGCCTGGGGCTCGGTGCCTCGTTGTTAATTGCTTTGTGCAACAGCATGCGAGTGCTCCCTCGAAAAGGGAGTTCGCCCGTGAGCAGTTGAAAGAGTATCACGCCCAGAGAGTAGATGTCCGTGGTCTGCTCGACCCGATGAGCTTCTCCGCGAGCCTGCTCGGGAGACATATAGGCTGGGGTACCGAGGACGGCCCCATCCAAAGTCATGGTGACCTCGCCTGCGTCTCGTTTCGCCAAGCCGAAGTCCATTAAGTGTGGTTCGCCTGCATCATCGACCATCACGTTCTGTGGCTTCAGATCTCGGTGGATGATTCCTCGATCATGTGCGTGGTGCAGAGCATCGGCCAGCTTCACGATCAACTCGACGACCTCTTGCTGAGCTAACCGGTTCTCAGTAATCATTTCCGAAAGCGGTACCCCACGAATCAAGTCGCTGACGATATAGATCGTATTACCCTCACGACCGACTTCATGCACCGAGACAATGTGCGGGTGATTCAATTGTGCCGAAGAGCGAGCCTCCTTCAAGAACTTCTTTTCTTCTCCGGGAGTCAATTGACCGCGACGCGGCACCTTGATTGCCACCGTTCGGTCGAGCTTCGTATCAAACGCTTTCCAAACAGTCCCAAAAGCACCTGCACCAATTTGTTCGATGAGTTTGAAGTGGCTAATCTCTCGGAGGCTTAGAGTATGTCGAGTACTGGTATCATCATTGACAAGACTGAAGTTACTGCCACAGGAAGGACAGTCGATACTGCCAAACTCAGCATCTACCACAAGTTCAATCGGACAGTGACAGTTCGGACAGCGAACATGCAAGCCGTGGGTCTCAAATTCCTGCGTCGCCTCTCCGTCCGCATCCTCGAATTTCTTGTTGGGCAATGGGTCGTCAAATTCGTTCATCGAGGTTTGACTTCAAAGAATTAAGAGGAAGCAGGAAGGCCCACTGCGTGCAGTATTACGGATATCCTTGGGCACTTCAAGAAGGGCTATCGCATCAAAAACCGTAGCAGGATGGCATGTTAAGGCGATGCGCGTAATTAAGTTACCGCTTTTTCGTTTTCTGATGTGGCTGGATTTCGTAGTTCCAGTCGCCGTGGAATGAATTTCTTTTTAGACGAAT
>QIGM01000334.1 GCA_003230795.1 bacterium | reverse complement strand
CTTGTAGCATTCTCGAATGCCCCAGTTCCAATCGCTCCTCCGAGTCCGGAAACTATTCCACCATTCTCGCCAAAGCCTGCTTGCAATCTAAGTTGGCCAAACTCACCCTCAAAGAGCTTCCGTCCATTAAATTCTGTGGTCTTTGATATGCGAAAATACTCGGCCTTCAGTGCCTGTGCTTCTTCATCCAAGGCTCCCCGCTGAGTATTACTAAGTGTACCGTTTGCCGCCTGTTCGGCAAGTTCACTGAGACGAATCGTAATATTACTCAACTCATTGAGCGCACCATCGGCAATAGATAGGAGAGAAGCACCATCATTGAGGTTTCTCACTCCTTGGTTAAACACTCGTTGGTCGGTTTTAAGGGATTCTGCGATAGACAGTCCGGCAGCATCATCAGAGGCTTTATTGATACGAAGCCCAGAAGACAAACGGGTGAAGGAGTCTCGAAGAGAATTAGTGGATTGCCCCAGGCGACGCTGCGCGTTTAGTGAGGCGATATTCGAATTTATCGTGATACTGCTCACGATAGAACTGCTCCTTGTTACTGCGACTACAGGCAAAACCTCTTGCCCTGAATTTGTGGCGCAAGTCTCCCTTTGGAGAACTGCTACTTCACGTCTTTAGTAACGGCAGTTGATTCGTGTTCCTGTAGTAGATTCGTGTAGTAGAACGGTCGTTCGGTCTCAATCGTCGAGGAGGGCTGTTAGAATGGCGGAGTGAGTACTTGATCCAATGTCTGGGTGTTGTGGACTAATGCAACCTAATCCAAAATCGGCTTAACCTGGACGTCTCGAATCTCGCGTTTGTTTACTCCACGACGGACTTTTAGGGTTACAGGACTCTTTCCATCAACCTTGCCTAATACGTCTAGCAATTCTGCTTTGGATTTTACTTTCTGTCCATTCAGTTCGAGAACAAAGTCGGCCATTGCGAGATCGACCACGTAGCCGGTGAAGTAGCCGCGGCGGATGGCTTGGCGGGCGCCTTGTAGGCCGGCTTGATCTGCTGGGCCGTCGGGCTGGACGAATAACAGAGCGGGACCGAACTCCGTGTCGACGAGCACTATACCGAGTTTTGGTCTGAGGACTTTACCGAATTCAATTAACTGAGGGAGCGCGAGTTTGATGGCGTTGACTGGGATTGCGAAACCGATCCCCGCGCTTTCTCCGCTTCTACTGATGATTGCGGTGTTGAGGCCGATTACTCGACCGGATGTGTCGATGAGTGGGCCGCCAGAGTTTCCAGGGTTGATGGCGGCGTCGGTTTGAATGACGTCTTCTATTAGACGTCCGTTTTCGCTTCGGATCGTTCTTCCTAGGCTAGAGACAATTCCGGTTGTCAGAGTTCTATGGAGACCGAAAGGGTTTCCTATCGCGAGGACTCTTTGTCCAACTTCGAGGCCGGTGGAGTTACCTAACTTTGCAGCTACGAGATCCTTTGGAGGGTCAATTATCTGAAGTAAAGCGAGTTCGTGGTCCGCATCTTGGCCGATTGTTCGAACGCCGTAGGATTGACCATTCGAGAGGGTGACCGAGATTCGCTTTGCGTTTGTAATAACATGGAAGTTTGTAATGATGAGGCCCTGTTCTTCGTCGACCACAACCCCAGACCCGGAGCCTTGCTGATGGATGGGGCCAAAGAAGTCCATCGCTGCTGTCTGTGTACTGATATTAACTACGGCCTTGTTTACGATCTTGTAGGCTTCGATTATCTGGGATTCTGATTCGCTGCGCGGAGCGAGTGCTCGGGCAATATCGGAATCTGGCAGTGTTTCAAAGGTAGGCTGAGTGGTGTCAGCGGTGACTAGGTTAGCTAGGGGCCTTGTGATTTCCGTTTCAGTCGAGGTTTGAGGCTTAGCGTTGCCAGCGAGGGATGTTTTGCCTATGAAAATACTAACAAACGTAATCGCGAGAACGAGGAGAACTGCGGAGAAGCGAAGCTTGCTTTCGGAAGTAAGTTGTTTAAGAGACATAAGCTTTTGTCCGCGAAGATAAATCTAATGAGGCTCTGTCGACCTAGAAGGCCCTATTAAAGTAAAAATAATCCCAGAGTCCTAGCAAGTAAGTCTAAAATTTAGGATACATCTTACTACTGGTCTTCAGCGAAGCAATTCCGCACCGCCCTGGCTCGTAGAATAGTAGGAAATAAGTATGTTGCAAAATGACGTTTTGCCTCTTTTAGAGAAGCGAAGAGCAAAAGGGGATAAAATTGTCTTCACTAACGGCTGTTTTGATATCCTTCATGTGGGGCACTTGAGGTATCTGAGACAGGCGCGAGAGCTGGGAGATTTGCTCATAGTTGGGCTGAACTCGGATGATTCTGTTCGGCGATTGAAAGGTGAAACTCGACCTATCGTCCCCGAGGATGAGCGTTCGGAGATGCTGCTTGGTTTAGAGGTTGTCGACTTCGTTTGTCTTTTCGACTCGGACACTCCTCTTTCACTGATAGAAGCGGTTCGCCCGGATGTTCTCGCGAAGGGTGGAGATTGGAGTATTGAAAACATCGTCGGTTCTGATTTTGTTGCAAGCTATGGTGGAACGACGATGTCGCTACCGTTTGTTGAAGGAAAATCGAGTACGAACATTGTGCAAAAGATTCTAGAAAGTGGCGCTGAGTAGTTCCGAATGAGCATTGAAATCAATAGCGAGGAAGCAGGTGGTTTGAGTGCGGCTTCAGCTCGGGTGCGCATACTTGATGACACAGTCGTTAACCAAATAGCGGCGGGTGAAGTGGTTGAGCGTCCTGCTTCTGTGGTGAAGGAGTTGGTGGAGAACTCGCTTGATGCTGGCGCGACAGAGATATCAGTTGTTGTTGGTAACGGTGGCAGAAGTAGCATCGACGTTATTGATAACGGCAAAGGGATGAGTCGAGAGGATGCGCTCTTAGCGATTGAGCGTTTCGGGACGTCTAAGATTCGAACCACTGCCGATCTTGAAGGGGTAGGGACGCTAGGGTTTCGAGGAGAGGCCTTGCCCTCGATAGCGTCTGTCTCGAA
>QIGM01000096.1 GCA_003230795.1 bacterium | reverse complement strand
TATTCGAAGAAATTCCCGCAAGTTTGACTTATAGGAACTGTCCCCCTATTCGCGAGTTTTGAGTTGTTCGCCGATATATCCACCGTGATGTCTAAGCGCGAAATCATCTGCCGAAAATCCACGTTTCTCCATCACGATTAAGGCAAGCGCGTCGGTGAGTGCAAGCATGGCCGCAATGCTCGCGGTTGGAGTAAGTCCAAAGGGACAAGGTTCCTTGATGTTTCCAATCTCAAGGACAACATCTGATAGCTCACATAAGGGGGAATCCTTATGTGACGTGATAGAGATTATAGAGCGAATTCCAAGTCGTCTGCAGAAGTGAGCTGTTTCAATCACCTCTCGGGTCTTGCCGCTATTGGAAAACGCCAAGCCGACGTCGTATTTTCCAATGATACCGACATCGCCGTGCGAGGCGTCGCCTGGATGCAGAAAGATTGCTGGAGTTCCCGTTGTGCAAAGAGTAGATGCTGCCTTACGTGCAATGTAACCAGCTTTACCTATGCCGAAAGAGACTACTTTGCCAGTACATCCAAACAGCAGTTCAACCGCTCGATCAAACTGCTCGTTAAGGGGAATATTCTTTATAGCTTCAGCTTCTGCGTTGAGAATTTCTGAAGCTCTATGCCTACTGCTCATGGGGAGGTCCTTGGTGCCCTGTTGCGGTGCCCTGTTGCGGTGTCCTGTTGCGGTGTCCTGTTGCGACTTCGGAAAGTCTCTACCTGCAATTCTCACAACGTACCCGATGCTTTAAGCCGCTCACCTGATATACGGTGACGGGCAGCTCGGTTCCGAAAGACATAGTATAGTCTGCAAGTCCGTAGGGCTCAACTTTCGCGGGCCCATCCAGTTTTCGTATCATTTTTTGCCTTCCTGGAACTTCGAGGCTTACCTCAAGTCCAAAAGCAGCTACCGCACTGTCGTTACGGACATTAATACGTATTTCTCGAAGTTTACGACGCGAATTAGCTCTCGCAGTTGAGACAGAATGGCGGACGCCAACCTCCGCCTCGTCGTAAAAGAGAAGCATTTCTGACTTTACCCGAGCCTCTAGACAACTGAAGCGAAACGGCAGTACTGCCGAGCGAAATCCATCTAAACAAATAACACTGCCATCTGAATCGGCACCCGCGTCACAGTCAACCCCACCGTGTTGTCCACAGTTTATAGGCGTTTCTGATTTTATCTTATCAATGCGCCCGTCGAGATCTTCTTTCTCTAATCGAGGGAGACTCGTAGCTTTCGCTTTCGTGTTGGATGGGGATGTGGAGAAGTGCCGTTTTCCGCTTCCGTCCGTCCAGGAGTAAATCTTATCATCTGCGGCAGCAATCGTGAGCATCTGCGAGGCAGTAAGGAGCAAAAGGGAAAGCAAGAGTAGGAAATTGCGAGGGAGTCGAAATACTCCTGGCACACGACCGCTACTTGGCGGCACCCTCTTCGGTGAGTTTGTACTGCTTGAGCTTGTAGAGCAGTGTGCGATGTGAAATTTCGAGCAGCTTTGCTGCATGGGTTCGATTGCCTTTAGTTTTTCCAAGCGCCTTCTTAATCAAGACTTCTTCGATTGCTCTTGTATGCTGTTTGATAGAGAGCTCGTCGTCAAGAAGCATTTGACGAGCTTCGTTTTTCTGTGCATCTGCTAGATGCACCGTTTTTGGTAAGCTCTCGAGGGTAATTTCATCACTCTCGGTGAGAATCATAGCGCGTTCGATACAGTTCTCTAATTCTCGAATGTTTCCAGGCCACTCGTGATCGATTAAGGCCGCGGTAGCGTCTTTATTTATTCCATAGACGGGTAAGCCGAGCTTTTCTTGATTTCTCTTAATAAAGAAATTCACAAGAAGCGGTATATCTTCCTTTCTCTCACGAAGAGGGGGGATACGTAGTGAAATCACGTTCAAACGATAGTAGAGGTCATCTCGAAATCGTCCTTCGAGTACGTCGGCTTCTAGGTCTCTCAATGTCGCAGCAATCACTCGAACATCAATTGGGGTCGACTTTGCCTCTCCGACGGGACGTATTTCTTGTTCTTGTAAGACGCGCAGCAGTTTTACTTGAAGATGCACCGGGAGCTCCCCAATTTCATCAAGTAGAATTGTCCCCCCTTCAGCCTCTTCGAAAAGACCTTTCTTATCACGAGTCGCATCAGTGAAAGCTCCTCTTTTGTGACCGAAAAGCTCCGATTCGAGTAGGTTTTCGGGAATAGCTCCGCAGTTTATCGCAACGAATCGCTTATTTTTTCGATTAGAATTGTGATGGATTGCCTTTGCGATCAGCTCTTTACCAGTACCTGAGTCACCATAAAGCATCACCGTGGTTCGATACTCCGAAACTTTCTTAATAGTCTCGAATATTTCAAGCATTTGAGGACTTTTCGCTATGATTCTACTGAAGCTGTACCGCTTTGCGACTTGCGATCGAAGAAGTTCGTTGTCATTTCTAAGACGATTTCTTTCTTTAGCTTTTTGAACACTAAGCAACAGATCGATTTCAGCAATGGGTTTTTCTAGGAATTCATCAGCACCCGATTTGATTGCCTGTATCGCCTCTTCGGGTTCACTCGCGCAGGAGACCTGGATTAGGTTGACTCGTTGTGTGTGTTCTCGAATTAGCTTGGCAGGGTGTTCGCCCGTATCTGGACTATCTGAAAGCGTGTAAATGACGGTTTCGAAATCCTGCTGAGCCAGGGTTTCGAGTGCTTGTTCAAGATTATTAACTACTTCAGAGTTGTACCCCGCTGACTCTAAGGTGACTTTAAGGGCCTTAGCGTCCTTCGCGCTACTCTCTATGATGAGAATCGACTCACCATTTTGTGCCTGAAGAGCTCCAGAAGATTGCGCAGTAGTTTTCATTGTCTAAAATAGCCGCAAGAACGGAAGGTCTAGGAAGATATAAATTATCGCACCCAGGGAAAGCCAGGGGCCGAAAGGAATCTCCGTATGTCGTCCACCCCCTTTTAACGCGACGGTAATCAATCCAACGACAGCTCCAACTAGCGAGCCTG
>QIGM01000346.1 GCA_003230795.1 bacterium | reverse complement strand
AAAGCACTCGCTTCATCGAAGGAATATTCCGTCATATCGGCATGCGACAAACGACCTTAACGATTAGACAAGCAGAACGCTTCGCGGGCACAACGAAGTATTCGTTTAGAAAAAAGTTCGCGCTGGCATTTAACGCAATCTTTGACTATTCCGAGTTACCACTGCAATTCGCAATTCGCTTAGGAGTTTTCCTGATTGTGCTAGGAGTCAGTTCGGGGCTTACTGTAATATTTCTGCGACTCTTCGTTTTCGATTTTTGGCTTGGATGGCCTTCGCTCTTTGTCATTCTCGTCTTCGGCTTAGGCGTACAGCTTTTCTTCCTCGGACTAATCGGTCGATACGTGGGGACTATCTACCGGGAAGTGAAGCAAAGACCACTCTACTCTATTCGACAGACTGTTAATATTGGAATCGAACAATGACGCGTGTGGTGATTATTGGCTCACGTGATCTTGGTCAATTACTGGGTTATCACCTATCCCAGGAACCAGGGGTGGAGGTGACGGGATTTTTCGACGACTACCGAACCGTAGGCGAGTCCACAACATACGGCCCCATACTTGGACAAATCTCAGAGGCAATCCCACTACACCAGGCAGGTCACTTCGATGCGTTTATTCTCGGTGTCGGCTACGCACATCCGGAGTTCCGTCGCTTAACCTTTGAATCCTTGCAAAACTCCATACCCGCCTACAGTTTTATTCATGCTTCAGCCCTGATAGAACCATCCGTGCAGATTGGAGACGGAGTTGTAGTTTTGCCCGGCTGTGTCGTGGATCATGCTTGCCAGCTAAACGACAACTGCTTACTCAACACAGGCTGCGTTATCGCTCATGACAGCGCTGTCGGTATGCACTCTTTTCTTGGTCCAGGGGTCTGCGTTGCCGGCTTTGTTTCAATAGGTTCCAGCTGCTTTATCGGTGTTGGATCTACCATCATAGATAACATAACTATCGCCGATGGAGTCCAAACAGGTGGTGGCTCTCTTGTCTCTAAAGACTTGCTTACGGAAGGACTCTACTACGGCGTTCCAGCGAAACTGCAGCGCAAGCTTCAGAATAAGGTCCGCGCTAAATGAGCCGCCCGTCGATATACCGGCTACTTGAAGTTCCACTTCTTTACCGAACACTGCTTCGAATCGTCGGAGCGGCCAACTTAAAGGAATTCCACGCCGCCAACGCTTCTGTTTATAATGATGTCGATGGACTTGTCCTTGATGTTGGCTGTGGCCCTAGCTTACTGAGCCCAAAACCGAGAGGAACACTTGTCGGACTCGATATTAATTTTGACTACTTACAACAGTTTCAAGATATCGAAGACTCCGATACCAAAGTCCTGGTAACAAACGGCTCAGCGTTTGAGCTACCGTTTCCAGACGATGCGTTCGATGAAACTCGTTGCGCAGCGGTGCTACATCACCTATCGGATGAACAAGCTGCGAAAGCTCTGGAGGAAATGCATCGAGTGACTCGCCCGGAAGGACGTGTCGTAATATTCGATTTCGTCGTTCCGGATAGGCGTTTCCGGTATTTTTTTGCGTGGCTCGTCACACAACTCGACAGAGGAGAATACGTTCGCAAACGTATGGGACTTTATGCACTCTACAGAAATAGTTCCTTAAAGAATTGGGAAATAAGGGAGTTTCGCTATTCGTGGCTCGAGCTCCATGGCACCTTATCGACAGCAGTCCTCTCCAAGACAGGCGAATAAGCGACGTGAATACAGAACTTCCTAGACTTGCGGATGAGCATTCTTGGCGAATAGAGGAACGTGCAAGCTGCGAAGACAATATTTGGAGCTTCACTCAGTCGTCCAACGCAGAAATCTCCTACCCTTCTCAAGGCAATGAATTTTGCGCCGCAGTCGAGGATAAGAGTTTCTGGTTCCAGCATCGAAATATGGTTATCGAGAAACTCGTAAGTCGCTTCACAGCCGATAGCGTACTTTGGGATGTCGGCGGGGGGAACGGTTGCGTATCGAAACATTTACAAAACGCAGGTATTGAAACAGTTCTTGTAGAACCCGGACGCGAAGGTGTGCAGAACGCCGCCGAACGACAGTGCGCTTCTGTCTTGCATGGGAAGTTCGAAGAGCTCGAGCTTCCCTCTGACTCTATCGCCGCGGTTGGAATCTTCGACGTTTTAGAGCACATTGAGCACATTGAGAGCCTTCTCCTAGAATTTTATCGAGTCCTTAGACCCGGAGGTAAAGTCATCGTCACGGTTCCTGCATGTAAGGCGCTCTGGAGCCAAGCTGACGACTTTGCGGGGCACTTTCGCCGATATTCCAAGAAAACGCTCCACGAGGCCTTCTCTCACCACGGTTTTTCGCCGCTTGGGAGTGGTTACTTCATGCTTCCTCTGGTAGCTCCCGTTTTTTTGTTTCGCGCTCTTCCCTACCGTCTTGGTAAAAGGGTAAGTGAAGAGAAGCTCTTCGCTCAGCTCACAGGTGACGGTGCAGGACTATTTGAATCACTCATATCGATGAGTCTCCGTGTAGAATCGGTCTGTATTCCGTCTCTTCCACTTCCCTTCGGATCTTCGCTGTATGGAGTGTTCCGAAAATGAACAGACTATCTCAAAAGGGGAACTAACAATGAAAATTGATATTCCGTTTAACAAAGCTGAAATTCTGGGCCATGAGCTTGAATATATCGAAGACTCTGTCAGATCTGGCGTAATCTCTGGCGAAGGTATTTATACGCAACGTTGCGAAGAGCTTCTTGCATCTTTGACCAAATGTCAGGGGGGTGCACTGCTCACTCCTTCCTGCACAAGCGCACTCGAAATGTGCTCACTCCTTCTCGACATTGCAGAAGGCGATGAAGTGATCATGCCTTCCTACACTTTCGTCTCTACGGCAACGGCTTTCGCACGTCGTGGCGCAAAGGTTGTTTTTGCGGATGTCGATCCGAGCAATTTAAACATTTCAGTTGAAGAGATTCAGCGCAGAATAACGCCAAAAACTAAGGCAATTGTCGTGGTTCATTACGCCGGCTAC
>QIGM01000456.1 GCA_003230795.1 bacterium | reverse complement strand
CCCAAGCCGAACGCACTATTGCTTAAATCAAGCTCGTTCTGATCCAACACCAAAGTCACGTGGAGAACCTCGTTGCGAAAGCAATACACTCTACCGCCAATTTTCCACCTTACCGTCAACGGTATCAAGGCAAAGCTTGACCGCTATCTGCTGCCGTTCTTCCAGCTCTGAGAATGCGACCGAGGCTTTGACGTCTCGTAATCGCGCGATCACACCCTCTGTATCCGTGAAGTCGCCAATGTTCTTGGGATCTATCCGCCAATTTTTCCGGCTTACACGGTCCCCCATCGCATGAGACGTGCTTTGATGCAGGAAAGCCGTTACGAATACCAGCAAACCTTCCGTAGATTCGATTAACTCGCTGACAAAGACCGATATTTCATCATTGTCTTCAGGTAGTAGCCTTTTCCACGAATATAGCGCGGCGGCAAACTCGGGATGAGAATCCAGCTTCCCTGCTGCCGCCCACGCCCTTATCTTCTCAAGTACTATTTGCTCTAGAACAGTCAGCTGTTCGGCACTTACGGTTCGCTCTTCCTCGGGCGACAGCCTTTCTTTTGTAGTTGATTTACCATGTTCTTGTCCCAAGAGACCAACCTTATGAACCACCGTCCAAAGACTATCCTCTGCCTGCTCCATCGCCGGTCGCAGTAAGTCGAAGCGCTCTTCCTGCGTGTCATATCGCTTACCAAGTTGGTAAAACACGCGCAAGATTTTCATAGACGTATCAACACCAAACATCCCGACCTGCTCTTTCGGGAAGGAATCGCCAATGTTCATTAACACAGCTACAATATTGCGTGCATGAGCAAGCGGTATCTGCTCTTTTGTGTAGTCAAGCATCAACTCCAAAAATCGGTTGATGCGGCCGGTGCTGGATAAGGAATTAAGCGCCTCGGCAAACGAGGCGGAATCTTCCGCAAGCGCTAGAATGACCTCCATCTCTGCTTTGGATATTTCACCTTCGGGTATAGCTAAGCGGAAAAAAGTGTCAAAATTGTCTTCGTGACAGATTCTGCCGATGACTCTCAGACTGTCAATAAAAGCGCTATCAAAACTAATATTTTCATATACAGACTGCACTTTTGGAAAAATTCTAGACAAGAACTGCCTGGTATCGGATTCGTTGAGAATCGTTGCTCGTTTTATGATTTCGTCAAGCCTGGCCTTAGCCTGCTCCTTCTCATGAACGTTCCTTCCATAGCCATCGCGTAAAAGCCCAACAAACAAATTCTTGTTGTCACGAATTCCAAAATATAATGCCTGCTCGAATACTTGTAGAGTCACCATCGCAATAAAGTCGATCGCATTGACTTCGGCACGCACCATCTCGAAGGAAAACTTGAGCGAATTGACATAGCGGGTGACGTCGCGGAGAGAACGAAAATAATGCTTCACCCCCTCCTGATAGACGTTGCCCCAATAGGTTTGATCCCACTGGTCTTCCGGCAACTCACGAATGATCTCATCTAGTTGGGCAAACAGCAGCTTTTTCAACTCCGTTCGCCCTATTGGGGGCACTTCGACGGGAAACTGAACAATTTTCTCCAGATAGGCGCCGCCCAAGCCCGATTGCACCTCACTTAGTGCACACGCAACCACCTGCCTATCAAATGACAGCACGTAAATCGTATTGGGGAAGTCGCCGAGCATCTTAACCAACTGGAAAATTTGGCGGACTTCGACATCGGACAATCGATCTATATCGTCAATAACAATAATGATCTTTCTTGACTCCGCTGCTAACAGCGTGTTGAGATCTTCCCGTACTTGCTGCAAGTCTTTTGTATAAGCTGCTCCCCAAGCACTTGCAGCTTTTCCAACGGTGCCAAAACTAATTTTCGCAGCTATCGCGGCCCCGATACTGAGCCCAGACGGATCGGGGATCATCGCTAGTGGAGAAAAGAAGTGCGAATAGGCCTCCAACTTCTTACCAATCTCGCTCGCTTGTCCACCATAGTCCTGCCGATTAAGCGCACCTGATAGCACCTTGAAGAACTGAGATATGAGGTGACTCTGGTCGGAGTGATTCCAGGGATTGAACTCCAACAGAACAGGCTTCTCATTATCATCAAGCGCGGCAGACTCTTCCCGAATATACTCGCGCGCCATATTGATGATCGATGACTTGCCAGAGCCCCAACCACCGTAAAGCGCAGTGACGATGCTATCTTGATGTGCATATTCTAGGAGCGCCTTGCCAAACGCCCGTGAAAACGGCGCGCGACCCAACAGGTCATCAGTGCGCTTAGTTATGGGAATGTCTGGCTTAAACACGATTTTACATCACCCCAGATTCGGCCATGGCATCGGCTAAATACAGTTGGGTGGTTTGCACCGTACAGATTTGAGACTTGAACAAATCGTATAGAACTGCTAATTCGTCGAGTTTAGCGACTATCCTCTCTTGCTCGGAGGGTGGAGGGATAGCAACCAGGCATCCTCGCAATTGGGTTTTATTAATGGAAGCCAAATTGGTCGTCTGCTTGCTTGACCCTGCAAAATATTCACGTGCAAAAGGCGAGTTGAGATACTTCTCCAGCCATTCTTCATTCTGCGCAGAAAGAAAAAGTCTAGCTTTGAAAACGTGGTTTTGGTGAGCGACAAATGGCAACTCATCCCGCCATATAGCAGTTCTACCTACTTTGTCCCAATCACCACCTTCCGTGATCAAGAGGTCGCCATATTGCACTTGGTACTTTCCCTGCTCCTCAGCAAGGATTTCTATTTCTTTGATGATTTCGAGATCGAGGAAGGATCTCTGTACGTTGGCAACGCGTAAATATGGAACTGTAACTGTTTCTCGACCTGTGAATTTTCGCCCCTTGGTAATGCCGCTCTGAATATCCACCAAATCTTCTAATCGACTCCACTCCCACCCATCCGGCAGCGCAAACGGCTTTTCATCCTCTTCGATGGGCGGCAATGCATTCTGCTTTTTAATCTTCCCTTCTTTCACCAGCTTGGCTTTTTCGGCGGCGATTTTTTTGAGGCACTCGCTGGC
>QIGM01000018.1 GCA_003230795.1 bacterium | reverse complement strand
TGGGCGAGGTGTCCCGCTGATACATCAGCTTTTTGATGTCGTTTCGTACAATGAAAAAGGCAATGAACTTACGGTTGAGAAGGCGCTGAGTGATAAAAGGGGTCAGGTTTAATCGCTGTTGTTACTCGAGGAGCCGTAGAGCGATTCCAGGCTGAAGATTGCCTTGTGCTCCAATCGCGACGCTTGCTTGCTGCCGAATTCGTGCAGCGATGAGGTTTGCGGATTCGCTGGCGATATCTGCATCCTCTATTCGGCTACGAGCTTCAGCTACGCCTATTTGACGCGTTTGGATGTTTTCGAAAGCAGATGAGAGCCTGCTTTCGGCGGCGCCAATCTGACCGCGAGATGCTGCAATAGTTTCAACAGCGGCGCTGGTTGCGTCGACGCCTGCTTGGGCACCCGCTTGGGTAGAGATATCTACTGTGTCAAGCGAGAGAGAACTGGCACTTACGTCACCGACAACTATTTCTGTCTGAGAATTCGCAGAGCCATCTGTTCCGCTTTGAATGCTGGTAGTGGATCCTAGAACTTGCTGTCCGTTGAATTCGGTAGACTGATTTATTCTATCAAGCTCTGAGCTGAGGGCTTGAAACTCATCATTCAAGACAGAGCGTTGAGAGTCTGAAAGTGTGCCATTTGCCGCTTGGGTGGAGAGCTCACTGAGACGTGTGGTGATTGATTGTGATGACTGTAGGGCTCCATCGGCGATGCTTAGTTGTGATACCGCGTCACTGATGTTTCTAGCAGCGACACCAGAGGTTGATTGCTCTGCTCGAAGCGCGGCAGCGATTGCCGCACCTGCGGCATCATCAGACGCTCTATTAATCCGTTTGCCGCTAGAGAGCTTATTGAAAGCATCTCGCAGGCTATTGCCGGCCTTATTAATCTGACGTTGATTGTTGAGAGAGAAAAGATTGCTATTAATTGTGATAGACATCGAGATACCCCTTCCGATGGCGCGTATTATCCAATAACTACGTAGTAGTCCGTTAATTGGGATATATGGGCGAGAACACCTAAAATCCCGGTGAGAGCCGTCCCACCTATGCTGAAACGACTGTATTCGTCTTATCCTTAATAATCTGAGCCGCTCGGTGCGAAAATCACCCCGAAACTTCGAATGAGTATTCTAAGTGCGGCCCAAAAATGAGCAGATACGCTTCAGTCGCGACACCGCTCCCTAATCAGATGGTAAGATCGCCTGCTGAGATTCATCTAACTTATACTTTGTCCTCTCCGCTGAAGGCAGTTGCCAGAGGCAAGGATTTTTTCATATCAAAGAATTTCCGACTACAGCGAAAGCTTGCCGGAATTACTTTTTTCCGATGACTATACCCGTATGAAGACCCGTATTTTAATGTGCCGCCCGGATCATTACGCCGTTGACTACGTAATTAATCCTTGGATGGAGGGTAACGTCCATAAATCTACCGCTGAGCTTGCGAAGAAGCAGTGGGACGGTCTTCATTCCTTACTCAGCTCTTTGGCTAAAATTGAGCTTATCCCCGGAGAGCCCGGAGTGCCCGATCTCGTATTTACCGCCAATGCCGGGCTTGTGCTGGGAAAACGCGTGGTGCTCAGCCGTTTCTATCATCCGGAACGCCAAGGGGAAGAACCCTTTTTCAAGACATGGTTTGAAGGGAAGGGTTTTGAAACTTTTTCATTGCCAAAAGATGTTCCCTTCGAAGGGGCCGGGGACGCGCTCTTTGATCGGGGAGAGCATTTGCTTTGGGCAGGGTATGGATTCCGTTCAGAGCTCCAAGCGCATTCTTACATTGCGGACTGGCTCGATGTTGAAGTTGCTTCTCTACGTCTCACCGACGAACGATTTTATCATTTAGATACCTGCTTTTGCCCTCTTGAGGGTGGCTACTTACTCTACTACCCAGCCGCGTTTGATAGATACTCACTCAGCAGTATTGAGGAGCGAATTCCTTCCGAGAAGCGAATCGAGGTCAAGGAAGTAGATGCCCTTACCTTTGCCTGTAATGCTGTAAATTTAGGCCAGGATGTCGTTCTCAACAAAGCTAGTGCTGAACTAAAGGCGCAGCTTAAGGAGCGAGGGTTTAAGGTGCACGAAACTGTTCTCGATGAGTACATTCGTGCAGGAGGCGCGGCGAAGTGCCTGACGCTTAAGCTCGACGAGCAGGAAGCCAAATCAGCAGGCGCACAAAAACCCCCAGCCCGACGTGCTCTGCTTCTGGAGGGCCATATCCTTGATAAAGGCTTACTCAATCAGGTGCTTGACGAAATCGTTGAAAATGGCGGCAGTTTTCAGATCCTAGCTCTGGATCCGGGGCAGCAGCGCAAGAGTAGTTCAAGTGCAAAGATCGACGTGATTGCTCCGGATGCAGCTAAGCTCGAAGAGATAATTGCCCGCCTCTTAGGGCTTGGCGGTTTGGTCCGAGCTGAAGAAGAGAAAGACATTGTCGTGAAGACAGTCACCGTCGCAGGTGTCGCACCGGAAGAGTTCTACATTACGACGATATATCCTAGCGAGGTTCGTATTACTGGGAAATGGATGCCTGTGGAGCAGCAGCGAATGGATGCTTGTATCGTTGTTGAGAGTACGGGTGCTCAAACAGTGGCGAAATGTAGACTTATGAGAGATTTGCAGCCAGGCGAGAAGGTGCTCGTCGGAGTTGAGGGAGTGCGAACTAAGAGCAAAGACGTAACGCTTGCGAGCTCGTCCTCTCAGGAATTCTCTTTTATGGCTTCAGAAGTCTCCTCTGAGCGGCGTGTAGAGTTGGTTGTAGAACAAATTGCGTGGGAGCTTCGTCGGATACGCGATAGGGGCGGTAAGGTGGTTGTGACCGCCGGGCCAGTTGTCGTTCACACAGGTGGCGGTGCCCATCTCGCAAAGCTAATTAGAGATGGCTATATCCATTCATTACTTGGTGGCAATGCCATTGCTGTGCACGATATCGAGCAGGCGTTCATGGGCACAAGCCTTGGCGTCGACTTGTCTCGAGGGGTAGTGATGAAGGGGGGGCATCAGCATCATC
>QIGM01000084.1 GCA_003230795.1 bacterium | reverse complement strand
TATAGGGATAAAAGACCACGCAAAGCGCCGAAATCTCTTCACATCTGCCTGTAGAATAGAGATGATTCTGGGCGATTGCGCGGTTCCCTTCCGCGAGAGAGTAATATTGTTCCCTTATTTAAGGGTTATTTTCGTTCCCTAAAATTGCCTGCTTTTCAAGGCGACTTGCCCCAATCGAATCGCCAACTGGCTCATCTTTATCTTATGGGACAAGCTTCGGTACGTTAAGGACGCTGAGACAATCTATGGGATTTCGATATTGACCATGCTCCAAGAAGTAGACATCGAAGTTATTCGTGCATTGTGCGATCCGTTTCCAGAGGATCACGGCTTTGTCTTACGCCTAAGACAGAATCAGAAAGCTCTTTTCCTTTCGCATTGGAAGGATCACTTTGAGTGGCTATTTGCAGCAAGCATCTTTCCCAAAGGTAGTACAATTCTCGACTGGGGTTGTGGCACTGGTCATTCAGACGTGTTACTTGCGGCGCATGGCTATAAGGTTGTCGGTGCTGATATCGATGAATTGGGAATAACGATCGCGAACTATGTTCGCAGCCTTCAGTCGCCTACTATTCAAAGCTTGGTTTCCTTCCATCTCGAAGCGCCGAAGTTAGATTACTCTGCTGCCTGGTCTAGTCATGTCTTGGAGCATGTGCCCAAGGCCGAATGGCGAGACTTTTTCAGCAAGATATACGAGGCAGGAGCAAGCTCTGTGCTCCTCTCCGTGCCCCTTGGTCGAGCGTATTTCGATCCCGACCATAAGAACTTCTGGGATAGCGAAATCGCACTCTCGGAGGACTTGGGGCACCATGGAAAAGTGGAAGTTAACTGGGTCCGTTGTGATAAGAGCAACGAAGTTCTACGTGCGATGCTGACACTAAGAGCAGAAAACTCAGGCCTATGAGCGCAGCAGCAAAAACCCAGTAAGAGCAGCGGTGCTTAAGAATACTATTTTTAGAAACTTGTTGCCTTTCTTAATTCCTACACTTGCACCACAGTAACTACCAAGCACCGCGCCGCACACAAGCGCTGGTGCGAGCGACCAAACGACGTGGCCAAGGAATACGTGCACAAGAGCACCAATCCCATTCCAGAAAATGCCGTTAGCCGAGAGCGTCATTGCAGTGGCATGCAACTGATCGTATCGAAAATACCAGAGGTAGAGATAGGTCGTAAGAATGCCTGCCCCTGCCGAAACCCAGCCGCTGTAAAATGCCATCGGTATGAGCAATAGGCTTGCGATAATCCACTCAGAACGCGAAAGTACACGAGGCTGATGGCTGGCACCGGAGGTTTTTCGTAGAAACGAAACTACCACCATGAACAGAATCAGCACGGAGAGAATCGGCTTCATGCTCTCTCCCGGTAGCTGCGCCGCGAACAGCGTTCCGGAAATTACAAATGGAACGCCAAAAAGTCCTGTCCACCAGAAAACTTTCCAGTCGATAAGTCCTTCTTTGATGAATCGATAACCACTGCCAATGCCGATAAAACCGACAGCAAGCTTGTGGCATGCCAGCGCATTTACAAACGGCAGTCCAGTGAGCACGAGAATCGGAAGCAGTACCAGTCCGGCACCGCCTCCTGCGAGACTAGAGAAAAAACAAGCTGCAAATGAGGCCACAAAGCTCAAAAGAACAAAGCTGAGGCTGATATCTGGTAGTTCTCCCATTCCGCTATCGAACGATCAATCCATGTAGGGCATAGCGGGTATATTTCCTAGCAAACGAGAGTAGACCGTTAGAGCACCACGATGATGCGCAGTATGATCTGAAATTCCGTCGATACCAGCCATGCGAGGAGCTCCGCCCATAACAATTCCCTCAGGAAATGGACTTAACAATTGCTCTTCCGTCATTTCTTCTACCACTTTCGCAGCCTCCGTGAAGGAGCGACTTACCCACTCTCTTGCCACTTGGAGAGAGACAATGGGGGTCACTGCTACCCAGTGCGCCTCGAAATCCATATCAAAGCCAGCTTCGCTTTTCATTCCGTCGACAAACCAGTCCACAGACTGCGCGACGTGTGCCACTTGATGAGCGACTGTAAGCATTTCATCAGTTGGCTTAAAGCCAGAGTCTTCTTCCGTTAAGCAACTAGTGCTGCGGTCAAAGAACAACTCTATTGTCTTAAGTTCCTGTAGTAGGGCTTGTTTCATCCTAGGGATTCTCCTCATTAGATGAGTAAAGGTGCTTTCCCCGGTACTACTATATCGTTCGACCGATTGCTATCGCCGACCTGCCTCATCGGGTATTAGCAGCGAAACGAGTAATTTGTTACAAGCTTCCTTGAAAACTGACCTAAGAGTCATCGCAAGGAATTGGGTAAGAAAATGCACAAAGTCTACATCAACGGAATCGGCGGTCGTATGGGATCTACCGCGGCAAAAGCGATATCTGAAGACCCGGAGCTCGAACTCTTAGGCGGTGGAGATGTAAAAGATTCTCTCGCGGATGCGATTGCAGAAACGAAGCCCGACGTGGTGCTAGATTTCACCGTCGCTGAGGTTGCTGAACAAAACGCCACGACGATTCTCTCTTCAGGTACATCTGCAGTTCTTGGAACCAGCGGATTTACCGAGGCATCCGTATCGAGACTGCGCACGCTTGCCGAAAAGAATGGTACTGGTGGAATCATCGCACCAAATTTCGCTATCGGCGCCGTGCTGATGATGATGTTCGCTGAAAAAGCTGCCAAGTACCTTCCGGATGTTGAAATAATCGAAATGCACCACGATGATAAGCAAGACGCTCCCTCCGGAACCGCGCAGCGTACGGCAGAAATGATTTCAGAAGCAATAAAGGCGAGCGGCAATAAGGTATCGCCAAAGGTGCCCCTAGATGGACGCGCAATTGATGTTGCAGGAATAGGCGTACACTCAGTACGACTCCCCGGTCTTGTGGCTCATCAGCAATTGGTATTCGGCGGAAGTGGACAAATGCTAACCATTCGTCACGACTCGCTCAACCGCGAAGGCTTTATGCCGGGCGTTTGCCTTGCCTGCAAAATT
>QIGM01000333.1 GCA_003230795.1 bacterium | reverse complement strand
ATGGTCTTACTTAACTGACGCTTTGCAGAAAGTAGCTCTTCATCTTTTTCAGATAGTACTGCATCATGTGAGTCTACCTTTTCTTTTACATGAGCTAAGGCTTGACGATGCTTATCAAGCAGAGCATCGCGCTCCTCTACCTTCGCCTGAAGTTCTCGCTTTACCGCATGCACCTTCTCTGTATCTTTCTTCGCCTGCGCAATTTCCTCATGCAGAGCTTTGATGTTTGTTCCCAGCCCTGTGGTAGTTGCAATAACCTTGTCTTTTGCTTCGAGGTTTCGCTCAAGAATTGCGAGCTTTTGTTTTAGCTTATCAAGCTCTTCTCCCTGGTTTCCTTGAGAAGAAAGATGAGCTTCTAGCGCTTGCTTCTGGGCTCGTAGCTCAGCAAGCAGTCCATTACTTTCTTCAATTTTACGCTCAAGCAGGTTGATCTTTGCTTTAGTGTCTACGCTTTTTCCTTTACCTGCCTTCAGTTTGGCAAGTTCGTCGCGGAGATACTTATTGTCTGCGTCAATGTGCTTACGCTGCTCAAGCTGCACTTCAAAACGCTGCGCTGCTTGTCGCGCCTTAATCAGCGAATCACGCAGCTCTTTGTTTGAGGCAGAGCCTTGAATCAGTTCATTGATTTTTGCTTCTAGTTCAGCAACTTTCTTGTTTCGCTTATTTAGCACTAAGCGCGTACGTTCTACTTCACCAGCAAGGTTATTTGCTCTACGCTCTGAGCGTTGTACTTCCCTGAACTGTTCTTTAGAGTCCCCTGCGTTTCTCTTGAACTTCTCAGCGCGCATTCTCTCCATTCGCAGCTGTTCAAGAAGGTCTTCTTCCCGCGTCTCTGCAGCTTCTTCTTCCGCTTGAGGTGACTGGGACTCGACTTCGCGAATTTTTTGCTTCAGGCGAAGGATCTCGCTTACGAAACTCTCTTGTTGAAACTGGAGTTGGCGTTTTGATTTTTCTGCGATCTCTAATTGCTTAAGCAGTTCTGCTTCTCGCTCAGACTCAGTGCCGTTTAGTGCACTGACATCATAAGTTGCGAGCTTCTCTAGTAGTGCTTTGGTTTGGCGTCGCTCTTCAGCTAGCGCTTTGCTTTCTGCGGACGGCTTTGAGGTCGTGGCAATAGCTGGATCGCTTGCGCTCGCGTAATCGAGCTGAAACGCAAATAGGTAGCCCGCAAATAGGTAGGCTGTGCCTACGAATAGACTTAGAATTTTCTTTGAATGCTGCACTTTAACCCCACTCTACAACCTGTTTCTTCCTGAATCCGCCTGGCCCCCCTTTGGCCACTGCTCGGATATGTAAGTCCTTTAACCTTTCTTTATAATCTTAGCTGACGCTTGCCCCCTTATGCGACGCTAAGAGCTAAAAAATGCTGTTTCCAGCGTTCTTTTCTGGGCTTTTCTACCGTCATAGCTTCCAGCTCAGAGACCCTCCTCAAAGACCTAATCGCGAAAAATTGTGTTTTTACGAATAGTTAGGTCAAGCTTGAGAGGGATATTGAATTAACAACCCTCTCCATACACATATCAGTCCGACATGCTCGCTTGCTTCAGATGAGTGGTGTTACTTGCCTGTAATTCTCTAAGTCTTCTATCTCTTTCACCACCGATTAGAAGTTGTACGGCGCGAGGATTTGCTACACCGGTCATTACAATTTCAACATCTTGAGTCATCGCGCTTCCCACAAGCACGCTTCCAATACCTAGCAGACGCTCCCAGATGGTTTGGTTCGGCTCCACTCCACGAATATCTTCCCAGCGTAGCCTTGGCTGGCGCAGGTTGAGAGAGACGAGTCCTATCTGGGCTTCAACACCTCGTTCATCAATGATGTACTTGGCGTCATAAATATTGATTAGAATCTTACCCAACATAGCTCCTGGAAGGAGCACGAGAATCGGTAAGTAGAGATAATAGGTAGTATCACCTAATGAGAACAGACTACCTGGAACAATCAGCGCGGGAATCCAATTTGAAACCACTACGGTGACAATGAAAAGCACTACCAGTATGCAAAGATTAAGCGCCTGAGAGCGCCATGTCGGGTAGAAGTAATATCGAATAGACTCGTCATCATCAGAACGTACAAGAGGCGAGCCATGCTCTTCTATCGCCTCGGCACTGCCATACACTTCCTTCACAGAAGATGGGCCGCTGGAGGAATCAGAACCTATCTCATCAAAATCAAGAGATTCTGGCTCGAAATCGATATCGTCGAACTCGTCACTACTCACTATGCGCTACCTACCTATCGCCTACGAATCTTTAAACGCTCTTCAATCGCAGAGAGAGAATCACTTGGCTTCTTCTCAGCACGCTCTAGTCGCCACTGCTCGCGACGATTGGTGAAATCAGCTCCTTCCACGAGGCCGTCTTCATCCACTGGCTCCTGCTCAGCACTTTTTATCTCTTCTGGAGTAAAAAGTCTGCCGCGCTTATTGATAGCTTCTTGACGCTTTTTGCGGTCTGCAGACTTTTTAATTCCGAGTACGTCTTTTGACTCATCTTGAGTGAGCTCAGGCATGGCTGCTTGAGCCTGCTGCTTTGCGGCAAGGGCATCACCGCTGCCAATTCCACCAAAACCGCCCGCAGCACCACTTGGCATACTAGGTAGTTTGGTCGTGACCTTTCCACCTGCCATGACATAGACAGCAAAAAACAGTGCGACAAGTAAGATTGAAGTCGCATTTCTTTGAGTAAACGCAGATCTGCAAAGCAGAAATCCGGCTACTTTCTTAGCGCTCATTTTTAGTTTCCCCCTTTATTTCACTTGCGAGTGGCTGACAGGGTCTCCATCGCCCTTGCCGAACTTCCTTCACCGCTATGTAAGACGGGCTATACCATCTTCCTTCAATATCTAAACCTGGACCTTGTTGTTGATAAGCAACAATTGGTTCTTCCCAGCAATATCGTATCACACCAGGTGGTACCTTGGCCGGTCGTTCGACTGAGATATATCTCGTCTCTGGCTGCACCTGCCCATGAGGCATGCTCGCGCATCCGACGAGAAATCCGGCTGAAATAAGGCACA
>QIGM01000020.1 GCA_003230795.1 bacterium | reverse complement strand
AACGCTCGCAGTAGAGCCGGTAGTTCGTTTCGTACGTTGCGCGCTGCGCCGGCATTTCCTTCGCACACTCACAACAACGCGGCCCGGTGAAGGCTTTTTTGGTGTTCTCTTCCATACCTTTGATATGCGAGAAACACGAGAAAAGTGACTTAATGACCCACTAATACGAGCTATTTCAGACAGATACCGCCCGCGAGTAGCTCATGAAGCTTTTGCACGTCAGCTTTGCCGATGGCAGTTCTCGGCAGGGACTCGAGCTTTACTATTTGCTCAGGTCGTTTCATGGCAGCGAGTGCTTCGAAAAAATATTCGTGTAGCTCTAGTTCAGAAAGCGGACGGCTCGCGGCCTCGGTGAAGAACAATGCTGGCCTCTGTCCCCAACGTGCATCAGGAACGGAAATCACAACACATTCTCCAACACCTGGATGTTTCTCCGCACATTCTGATATTTCAGATAGGTGAATATTCTCGCCGCCAGAAATAATCATTTCCTCTCGACGTCCTTTAACATGGAGCGCGCCGTGTTCATCCACATGCCCAAGGTCACTCGTAAGAAACCATCCATTCTTTGTTCGTTTTTCCTGCTTTGGATCTAGGTAGGATTCGAAAACAACTTTTCCGCGGACCGCGATTTCACCAAGTTCCCCCTCTGGAAGCGTTTGACCTTCTTCATTTTGGATTTCAAGCTCCACACCCGGTAGCGCTCGGCCGCAAGCTTCTATTCGCTCCATTCCATCCTCAGGACGAGTAAGGGTTATATGCGAGCAGGTTTCGGTCATACCGTACGAAGTATGAACTGCTAGGTTACTGTGTTTTATCCGCTGAAGTAGATGCGCTGAGGAGGGCGCGCCGCCGAGCATAATGAACTGAAGTCGTTCAAGTGTCGCCACTAGCTGCTCTTCATCAAGAATCTGCCCGAGCATGCTCGGTAATAGGGAGATATGCGTGATGTGAGTGCTTGTTGCGAGCACGCTTTTGATTCCGCTCACGCTGTTGCTATCTGGAATTTCGATTGCCGCGCCAGCAAGTAAACATCGAAACACAATGCCAAGACCAGCCACGTGATACAGCGGTAACGACAACAGCCAGGTGTGCTCAAGCTTGAGCCTAGTTACCTCATTCGAGCTCTTCGCTGACGCAAAGTAATTCTCCAGACTGAGCTTTACGCATTTGGAATGCCCAGAGCTCCCCGAGGTAAACATCAGCGTCGCAGGAGAGGTAAGCGATACTTCCTTGGTCGTATCCGGAGCTGGAGCAGATGGTGCTGCCGCCAAAAGCTCATTGAATTCGATTGAAGGAACCAGAGCAGACACTATTTCGTTGTCGCCATAAACAACAAGCTTGGCCGACGCAGATTTTAGCTGCTCATCCCATTCGTTGCCCATGAGTCGTTTATTGAGCGGTAGAACCGCTATCTTTTGTCGAAAGCACGCAAGCAGTAGGCTGATGTAGTCAGCAGAGTTATCACTGAGAAGCGCAAGCACATCTCCTTGGCCTAGAGATTTTGACTGAAGCGCAGCTTCATACCGCGAGACCAAAGTGTCCAGCTCAGCAAAGCTAAGCGCAGACTCCGGTGAGCGTAAGGCAACCCCTTCTGGATACTGCTCACTCTGCTGGTGAAGTGGGCAGAGAGTCTTCATTGTTTAGGGAGTTCGAGGAAATTTAGAGAAATCTGGTTTTCTCTTTTCAATAAACGCATTCCTTCCTTCCTGACCTTCTTCGGTCATGTAGAAAAGCATCGTTGCATTACCGGCTAGCTCCTGCAATCCTGCCTGACCATCGCAATCCGCATTTAACGCTGATTTGAGACAACGAAGAGCTATCGGACTATTGGCGAGAATCTCTCGACACCACTGAACGGTCTCCTCTTCGAGCTTATCGTAGGGCACCACTGCATTCACAAGTCCCATATCAAGAGCCTGTTGCGCATCGTATTGACGGCAAAGAAACCAAATTTCTCGGGCCTTCTTCTGTCCAATAATCCTCGCGAGGTATGATGCGCCGAAGCCGCCATCAAAGGATCCAACTTTCGGACCAGTCTGCCCGAAGATTGCGTTATCTGCGGCAATGGTTAGATCACAAACAACATGCAACACATGCCCCCCGCCAATGGCGTAGCCGGCAACCATTGCTATCACGGGCTTAGGAAGGGAACGAATCTGTCGCTGAAGGTCAAGAACGTTGAGTCGATGAACACCTGATTTGTCTTTGTAACCAGAGTCGCCACGAATTTTTTGATCACCTCCAGAACAAAATGCATCCTTGCCTTTGCCAGTAAGAATTATTGCTCCGATCTCTTGATCTTCTCGAGCATCCTCAAACGCGCGCTGCATTTCTTGAACAGTAAGCGGCGTGAAAGCATTTCTCACATGCGGACGATTAATACAGATCTTCGCGATCCCTTCCGCCTTATGGTACTCGATTTCTTCAAACTGAGCGACAGCTTGCCATTGAATGGTGCTCATGAATTATAATTCCTTCAACCGTGGATAGTTCTTACTTTCTCACTGAGAATAGGAGACAATTATCACTCAAATTGGCGCAATTCAAGTTAGGCTAAAAAACCTCGTAGGAGGTTAGCTACTCGTTCTGGCTGCTCTAGATGAACGCAATGACTGGCATCAGAAACCTTCCCCAGAATAGTTCCCTTCTCTCCTCGCTTTTGCCGTAGTGCCTCCGCTACAGAAACGTATTTGGGGTCTTCCGCACCGCAAATCAACAGTAGTTCTGTCTCTAGCTCTGGCAAGCGATGCCAGTAGCTCGTTTGCTTCCCTACACCAAAGGCACGTAGTGTCGCGGCCGCACGAGAAGGCGACAGTCGGCTGCGTTTCTCAATAAGGCGTTGCTTCAGCTCTGGTTTATCTTCAAGGGTGCTAAATACCGAAAGCGAGTACCAGTGCTTGAGGAAAGATTCGATTCCACCTTCTTCAATATCTTTTGCCTTTTGCGCGCTGTTCATCATCGAGCGCACGTTTTTTACGAGCCTCAACGTCAGCTATTCCTGCGCTTGCACTTACGAGCACAAGTTTAGAAATCAATGCGGGATACTCTAGAGCAGCGGCAAGAGCGAGACGCCCACCGAGCGAATATGCAACGACTGACAGCCTCGGAGTATTGAACTGTTCACAAAAAACTTTGAAGTCTGCTGTGATATCTGTGAAACCGTATTCAGCAAACGGAAGCTCCGCGTCTTCTAAACCATGCCCAGGAAGTTCAGGAAGTATACAGTAATAGCTAGCAGCAAGCTTCTCTGCGACTTCCTTCCAGTCGTCGGCATCACCGAGAAAGCCGTGAAGAAAGATCACTGGCTGTGCTTTTGCGTTACCGAGAGTTTTGAATCTCCATGAGCTCATTTAATCAAGAAGCCTTGAGCTTGCTTTGAAATCTCGAACACTTTCTTCACCATCTACTCGAATCTCATAGATTGTAGAGTTGCTTGCTCGTTTCCAACATGAAAGGAGTTCATCAAGATTGCCCGGACGCTCGTAACCCAGTCGAAACATCTCTGCCGCTTTCTCAAAACTCCAGTCGTGAGCGTTCTCAAGCATCTCGTTAGTTTTTCCCAAGTCGAAAAAACGAAAAATGGCGCCTCCGGAGTTATTAACGACGAAGATATGAACGGGCCGTTCCTGTTCAGCGACCAAGGCGAGGGCGTTTAGGTCGTGAAGTAAGGCCTGGTCTCCAATCAGAAGCTGCAAGGATGTTTGGGACTGCGTGGCATAGCCCAAGGCCGATGAGAGAACGCCGTCAATGCCGGTGGCACCGCGATTTGCTGAGATTCTAATCGAATCGGGGTAACAAGCCGAATAGTGCTCTGCTTCACGCAGAAGTAAGCTAGCTGAAACAAAGACGCTGGTATCTTTTGGAAGCTCGGCAAAGAAGGTGCGCACAAAAGCACTTTCGCTTATTACTTCGCTTTCCCTTCGGGCATCAAGAATTTCCGATAATGCTGCACTCGCGCTAGCTTCAAGAGCACGAACGCGCTCTGTATACGCAGCATCATTAAAACTCTTCTTACAACTATCGTTAAGCATACGCGCAGCTTCTATCGGTGAGATAACTAGTCGCGTTTTGACTTTTAGGTGCTCATTTTCGATACCATCCTGCCTACCGGAGAACGTCGAGAACTGAATAAGCTCACTATTGCTCTTACTAAGATGTTCGCGAAGAGGTTCGCTTACGATTCGATCACCAAAGTAGAGCACCGTGTCGGGAAATACTCGACTCTCGTTTAGTGAGGACAAAAAGCTGTTGTAATGTGTGGAAAGAAACTCCGCGCCTGATGCACTACGAAGCCCGGAATGAATATCAGCAAATAGTGGCGCCTGAAGAGATTCTGCAAGCTTCACTATGGCTCCGCCTTCGGCTCTGCCACTGAGCGGCCCACAAACAAGGGCGAGGTTGCTGCTTCTTTCAATACGTTCGCATATCGAAGCGTGGCTAACATCCGTAAGAGATTTTACCGTCGGCTGGAACTGAGTGAATGGCTGCTTAGTAGCGTGCCACTGGGAAATTAGCTCCCATTCAGAATCTATCACGTCAGTTTTCGAAAATGCGTCTTCGACAAACGGCTTTCGAAAACCAATGTTAAGGTGTACTGGTCCAGACTGCTCAAGCGCGACGGCCACCGCCTGATCTAAATTCGAAAGTAAGGAATGGGGAAAGAGCCTCTCTTCAATCGCCGGAATGTCAATCGATTCCAGAACATAGTTCCCATAGATATTCTTTTGCTCAATAGTTTGATTCGATTTCGCGTAGAGAAGCTCGATAGGACGATCGCAAGTAAGAACGACGAGCGGAGTTTGCGAGAGACTCGCTTCAACAATCGCTGGAAAGTAGTTCGCCACTGCGGTGCCGGATGTGCAGATCAGACAGGCAAGGCCGCCAGACTTGCCATACCCTTGAGCCCAAAATGCGGCGCTTCGCTCATCGTTGAAAAACTTAGCCGTTATTGAGGGATTACACT
>QIGM01000422.1 GCA_003230795.1 bacterium | reverse complement strand
CAAAGCTGCTTCGCCTGTTGGAACAAAGACCCTGCCTCGCCTACACATTGCAAATCAACGAGCTGGATACTTGAATCTAAGTGGTAGAACGAAGACTCCTCTGTCCTCTCCAAACGAACGATCTCCACCTCCATTCCCTGAGCGGCCCAGGTATTGGCCATCACAGAAAGCGACTGCTCAGCACCTCCCATCGAAAGCGAATAAGTTACAAAGACTACTTTCATGCCTTAGACCTCTTCCGCTTTATTTGGTGACACAATAAGCGAAAAAATACTGGCGTTAACGCGGAGCTCACGGCGGACCTTAATCCAGAGCGCGATGTTCCAGTAAGCCATGGACAAACTAGTAGCAACTGCCGCACCTAACATCCCATATTTTGGTATTAAGTATGCATTCAAGACGATGTTACATAAGGCGGATAGCCCGACCACCTTACAGGCCTCAATTTGATTCCCGGTCATAGTCATTAGGTAGCCAACTGACCCAATCGCAACGTTTATCAGATTACCAAGAAGAAGAACGTGTAGTGCAGTGGTGCCCTGTACGAAGTCGTCCCCGAAAAGCGAAAGGAGCAAGGGCCCTAAGAAAAACAAGGCGATCGAGACCAAGAGCGCAAATGAAAAACTACCACACACGCCAAGGGTAAGGATGCGCTGAAGCTCCTCGCGATTGCCCTTCGTATGAAGCTCAGCAATCAGTGGAGCAAGTATGAGATTTACGGCGGTTAGCCCAAAACTCGTAAGCTCTGAGAATCGGCTCGCTGCGGAGTATATCCCAGAGGACTCCACACTCACCAAAGATCCAAGCATCAGCACGTCAGTATACTTGATTAACATGAAGAACCCGACGGTCAGCGCAACCGGAAGGCCAAACTGGACCCACTCCTTACTGTGAAACACTGGTGCGAGAACTTGCTTCAATTCAGGGTAATAGCGACGTGACCAGCTCCAAACTAACGCTAAGACGATAAGCGAACTAAGAATGGAGAAAGCGATGCCCGTAGAGGCTCGTACCGGTTCACTTGAGAGTAGTAACCATGCAAAAACCGCTAGGCACATTAGTAGCGGTCGAATGAAATACTCTCCCACCTGTGAATACGCTACTAATCTACGGGCACGCAGAGCACTCTCCTTCACGCGTAACAGAGACCATATCGGCAGCAAGAACAATGCAAGCCACAGCACTTCTATAAACTCTCCAGGAAAAAGATCTGCAAAAAAACCTCTTCCAAGAACTATCGTGATCACCAAGAGTGCACATACACCGAGCACTATTCTTTGCGAGAAAATTTCAAGTCCTTTTAATTCAGACCATTGTTCGCTTGCTCTGTAGCGGGCGGCAAATCGGAGCATGGTGGAATCCATGCCGAAGACACTCAGCATGTGAAGCAGCTGCAGCACGGAGACCACAAGCACATAAACCCCATACTCCTTAAGACCCATCGTGCGTGCGAAAAGTATAGAGAGCAAAAAACCAAAACCTGCCGCGCTCAGATTTAAAGCGAAACCGACCGAGGCCCCTCGCGAAAGGACCTGACCCAGCTCAGATGCAAATATTTGACGGATTCTTGCTACGGGCTTTTCCATTTGCGCTCAAAGTACCATAGACATTACCACCCCAACAAGGTATGGAATCTAAGATCTCTGGCGCCTCTTAGCGCTTTTTGTTCCTAGCCAGTTTGGCTCTTACATTACTTACCTATGACTGAAGATACTCGAAGATTTGCCTTTGGTCGTAACTGGGCACGCTATCAGTCGCTCTTAACCGAGGAGCGCATAAAAACCGCAGAAGATTCCCTACTCGATTTGCTGCTTTTGAGGAGTCTTGAGGGGAAGAGCTTTCTCGATATCGGTTCCGGAAGTGGTCTTTTCAGCCTCGCCGCCCGACGCCTTGGCGCCAAGGTATATTCCTTCGATTTCGACCCGGACTCGGTCGCCTGCACGAAAGCTCTCCGAGACAAGTTTTTCCCTGATGATGATTCCTGGCAGATCGCTCAGGGCTCCATTTTAGAACGTGACTACATAAGCTCTCTGCCGAAGATGGATATCGTCTATTCATGGGGAGTGCTTCATCACACCGGAGATATGTGGACAGCTTTGGACTTAGCGGCCCACCCGCTGGGCAAAGACGCCTTACTCGCGATTGCGATTTATAACGACCAAGGAATCAAATCTAGAATCTGGAAACGAATAAAAGCTCTCTATTGTTCGGGCTTTGTTCCGAAAGCCTTATGTCAACTCTTCTTCCTCCCACTGTTTGCAGTAGCTCGAGTGCTGATCGATCTTTCAGAACTCAAGAACCCCATCAAAAGCTTTCGCGAATATGACAAGGACGGACGAGGCATGGCGGTGCTTACCGACTGGCTGGACTGGCTCGGCGGCTATCCGTTTGAAGTAGCAACGCCTGAAGAGATCGTAGATTTTTACCGAGATTTGGGCTTTGCCGTAGTCAAACTTCGCACTGTGGGCGGAAAGCACGGCTGCAATGAGTATCTGTTGCGCAAAGTAGACAATGACCGACACTCGCGGTAGTTTCTCGAGCACTAATAACCCGATTTCAAGTCTGTACTCCCTAAATGAATAGTTCAAAAATCGACGCACCCGAGGAACCCCTGAAGGAGACAAGCTCCGAGCATTCAGTACGGCTCTCAACTATTCTAAATAAAATCTTCGATCCCTCCCGACCGGCTACTACTTTTGGCGAGCTAGTCGACGAGCTAGACCAACACGGGATGGCTATTATTCTTATACTGTTCTCTCTACCATCGGCCTTACCGGTTCCGGCGCCGGGATATTCAACCGTGCTCTCTATTCCATTGTTAATAATTGGGATTCGTTTATTACTTGGGAAAGACACTGTTTGGCTGCCGAAGAAAGTTCGCGCTCGCAGCTTTGCGCCCGCAGATTTTCAGAAACTAAAGTCCGCGATGCTACGCATCGTTGGAGTTCTGGAACGTTTTAGCAAGCCGCGTTTCAGCTTTCTCGTGATGTCAAAAGGCGCGCGGATATTTCTCGGCCTTCTTGTATGC
>QIGM01000420.1 GCA_003230795.1 bacterium | reverse complement strand
CGCTTTAAACCTAAAAAAGAAGTCTGAACAAAAAGAAGGCGCAGTATATGTTTTCTGCGGTTCTTCCGTCAAGATAAAAATTGCTACTTAAGTAACTAAGTCAGTAACTCTAGCAAAACCTTATATAAAATTGGGGTACTTACGGCAGAAAGCCTAAGTAAAAACCTGCTATGAACGTCCTTCGGAGCACTAATACATCGCCGAGGACAGAGAGGTTATGCCTGGGCACCGAAAGGTGTGCTCAAAAATCTACCTCCTGAGCATACTTTTTTGCTCTCAGGGGAGTTTCTCGACTCTTAGCCGCTAGAGCTTGAGCAAAAAATCACCCACCATCCTAGATATTGGGTCGAATCCAAGCCAAACCACTCTATCTTGTGGGATTTAATATAAAATCACTTGCATGTGGAGCCCTTGGTTTAAGAGAGCTAAAGCATTGAATTTCTTGTTGTTAATTCCAAAGTTAGCTGATAGGGTTTCGCGAGTGGGATAAAGTGGGACTCTTAGGCACGTAATGTCTACCGAAAATTCGAAAGCCGCAGAAGATTTGGAGCCAATATTCCGTGGCAGCTTCCAACATGCCCTAGACGATAAGGGCAGGGTGAGCATTCCCGCACCATTTCGCAAGGCAATTTCTCCATCTACCAAAGAATTGGTCCTAACGAACTTCATCACAGACGGGGCTCGCTGCCTCGACGGATTCTCTTTAGGTGCCTGGGAGATTTTCGAGGCTAAGCTACGCAAGCGCAGTAGATTTGATGCGCAGGTGAGAAAATTAGAGAATTTCTACCTTGCTCGTGCTGCCGTCTGCACCATCGACGCAAGTGGCCGAGTAACTATCCCACCACATCTTCGAAGCTACGCGGGCCTAGAGAAGGACGTCGTCTATACGGCCTCACTTCACGGTTTCCGTATATGGGACAAACGCGTTTGGAACCTGGTGTTTCAAGAAGCGGAAGTAGCGCTGCTCGAGAACCCAGATCTGTTCACGGACGTAGACTTGTAATATGGAAGCGGCAACCGCAGACATCACCCGTCATTGTCCCGTCCTACTCGACGAAATCGTCGAGAGCTTTGCTCATCGCGAACCTAAGCTGCTCTTTGATGGCACGCTCGGTGGCGGCGGTCACGCCGAAACACTTTTAGAAAAATTCGAAACGAGCGGCTTTGTTGGCTTCGATAGAGATGCCCACGCTATTGCCCGATGCAAAAGTCGCCTCAAAGCTTTTGAGAATAGAATCTGGCTCACTCAAGCTTCCTTCGCCGAGTTGCATACTGTCCTCTCTGAGACACCTCCAGAATTGCAGCGCGTTTTGGATCAACAGAACACTTCTCTGCAATTCGATTGCATGCTCCTCGACCTTGGCATTTCCAGTGACCAACTTGATAGCGAGGAGCGAGGATTCTCCTTTAGCGCCTCTGGCCCTCTGGATATGCGAATGGACCAGAACTCAGGAGCAACGGCTGCAGATATTCTTAACGAAGCAACACAGGGTGAACTCTCTCGTATTTTTCGACTAGGCGGACTCCGTGACTTATATACGGCCCTGGCGAAAGAAGTGATTGCATCGCGCCCCGTGAACAGCACGGCTCAATTCGCCGATATCTGCGTCCGCGCGCTTCGCCGAGGAAAACTCCAACGCAAAGCTCGTGTCGGACAACATCCAGCCACGATTCCTTTTCAAGCTCTTCGCATCGCAGTCAATCGAGAGTATGAGGCGATTGAGCAATTCCTCGCACATGTGCTCGAATTCCTCGCACCAGGAGGTCGACTCGCGATAATCAGCTTTCACTCGGCCGAAGATAAGCTTGTCGCAAAGACATTAAGAGCATGGTCACGCACAGAGATGGGTGCGCGCAAATTACCTTCAAATGAAGTCCCAAAAGGTGCGCTTCTCACGAAGAAGGCGATCGTGCCCACTGAAACAGAAATTGCAGCTAACCCACGAGCACGCAGCGCTCGCCTACGGGTATTTGAGAAGTCTGCCGAATCTTCGGCTAAGGAAGTAGAGAAATGAGCACGCAGTTTTATAATCCGACACTTGTGCAGCGTGATTGGTTCGAAAGCCAATCCTCAAGCGTGCGACGTGCGAAAGGTAACACCAAAAATTCAAAACTCGTTTTACCAATACTATTATTTGTAGTGCTGCTCGCTCAAGTATGGGTAAGAATCACCATCCTTAATTCCAGCTACGAGCTCGAGCAGATGAGACAAACCGTCCTCCATAACGACGAGCGCTTGCGCGCTACTCGTCTTTCTTGGTCGATGAAGTCTAGCCCGAGCGCAGTAAAACAACGAGCAAAGAAGACTCTCAACATGATTCCACTAACTCCCCAGTTTATCCGCTCTATCCCTGAGGCTGAATATGTACACGCCGAATAACTCTCTGCGCCTAATGCGCAGTCAGCAGATCACAAAAAGAACCTCTGCTATTGCAAAAGCAGCTGGTTCAACACGTGCCAAGACGAAAACTCGCGGGCGACAACGACCTTCCATGCCAACAGGCCCAAGCCTGCCGCTTGGAGTGCTTAGTAGTTCAGTGGGGACTATCTCTCAAGCAATACAATCACTATTTGCTGCTGCCTGCTCTCTAGCGTTTCTCGAAGAACAAGATAACCAAGGTCAAAACACAAAAGAATCCATTTCACAGGAAGCCTGCACCGCTCGAATTTGGACGCTTTCTATTCTCACACTGTTTGCAGCCTCTGGCCTCATGTACCGACTAGTAAGCCTACAAGGTGTCGACCATCAACGATGGCTCACTATTGCTTCGAAACAACACAAAACAAGCGTAACGATTCAGGGCGCACGAGGAAGCATCTTCGACTCCTTAGGTCGAACGCTCGCCGCATCTGTTCCTGCTATCTCGCTGGCTGTGCATCCAAAGCAAATTAAGGACAAGGAAGCTGCCTCGAACAAATTAGTCGCACTCCTCGGCAAGGATAAGAACGAAATCGACGCCGCGCTTGCTAGTGAGAAGAACTTCGTCTGGCTCGCTCGCGGCTTAGCGCACGAGAAAAAGCAAGCGAT
>QIGM01000255.1 GCA_003230795.1 bacterium | reverse complement strand
AAAGGATTGGCTAGGCGGCTGGTATCCGGCAGAGGTTGAGGGAAGCGATTGCAAATCAATCGAGCAAATTAAGCGAGGCCAGAAGTCCTATCTCAAAATAGGTGATTTCACATTCGAGGCAGTCAAATTTGCTCTGCTTGACCATCAGAACCGACTTAGCAGCACGGCACTTAAATACGATCAATCACATATCCGCACTATTGCCTATGAAGGCGATAAGCTAGGTGGGCAAGTTCTTCATCTTTCACCTGAAATGAATACACTTATCGGAATTCGTGGAAGTGGAAAATCATCGATCCTTGAGTCAATAAGGTACGCCCTTGATATCCACTTCGGAAAGAACGCCGCAGACACTACTTACAAGGAAGGTTCGGTAGCGAATGCCTTGGGTAGTGGCGGAAAGGTGACGATCACAGCTGTTGACCGTCATGGACGCGAGTACGAAGTCCGGAGAATCCTGAATGAGCAGCCAGATGTTTATGTTGATGGCGAACTTCAACCGGGAATCAATATTCGCGAAACAGTAATCCACAAACCGATTTATTTTGGCCAAAAGGACTTGTCCAATACGGGTGAAGGATTCGAGATAGACCTCGTAGAGAAGTTGGTTGGAGAAAAGCTGGCTGATGTTCGTCAAGAGATCACTTTGCAACGGCAGAAAGTTACCGAAACAACACGGCGACTAGCCAAATTGTCCGATGTGGCAGACAAACAAAAAGAATATGAAGACAAGAAACGTGATGCTGAATTTCGGTTGAAAGTGTTTAAGCAGCACGGAGTTGAAGAAAAGCTGGAGAAACAGATCGACTTTGAAGAGGACAGTCGCCGCTCGAAGGAGATTGGCGAATTTGTCAATAGGTACGTTCAAGGCCTCGAAGAGTTCATTGCTGAGTACGAAGACGAGTTCACAAGTAAACGGAAATATGAGTCGAAACGAAACAAGGAGTTTTTTGACAAGCTATTCGAGTTGTTCGACAAGATTATGAATAGCTTTCAAGGAATCGCAAGCAGCCTTGATGCCACTAAGTCCGATTCAGTCGCTTTACGTACTAAAGCGAAGGAATTTGATGTGGTCAAAAATGCGTTGAAAGAAGAATTTGCCGCAATTGCAAGGACACTAACAGAAGAATTGAAGTCGAGTGGAGCTACGGCAATCGAGCCCAATGAATTCCTCAAGCTGAAGAAGGTGATTCAGAATTCCAAGCAGATGCTCAAAGCGTTAAACAAGGAACAAGAACAGAAAACGGCTTTGCAAACGCAATTACTCACAGAACTAACCCAACTGAATGATTACTGGCACGAAGAATTCAAAATCATAAAAAAGCAACTGGATGGCATTAACGAGCAAGAAACGGCCCTCCAGATCGATGTCGGATACAAAGGTGATAAGGCAGCGTTTCTGAAATTTACTAAGGATCTATTCCGAGGAAGTAAATTACGGGAAGAGAAACTCAAAGAGTTGGTTGGCAAGTATTCGGATGGTGCCGCGATTTACCGGAATATCTATGAAGCAAAAGCGTTAATTGGGAAAACGGCTCCAGCTTTTGAAGAATATTTCAACGACAACCTAAGTGCGTTGTTGACGTGGCAAGTCCCAAATCAATTCACTATCAAGTATCATGGAAAGCAGCTAAAGAATCATTCGATAGGGCAACGTGCTTCGGCTTTGATTCTTTTTGTCCTGAGTCAAAGAGATAACGATCTCGTCATCATCGATCAGCCCGAAGACGACCTCGATAATCAAACAATCTATGCGGATGTCATCAAGCTGGTCCGTAAACTCAAATGCAATACGCAATTCATCTTCGCGACGCATAATGCCAATGTCCCCGTCTTAGGAGACGCAGAACAGGTCATTGCCTGTGAGTACGGCGAGAATTCTATTAACACTCAAGTCGGCAGCATTGATTGCCCTGAATTACAGGATGCGATCGTTAGCATCATGGAGGGTGGTAGTGAGGCATTCGAACGACGGAAGGAAATTTACCAAATATGGAAACATCAAGACTCCTAGAAATCGCCGCACAAGGCGAAGACAGTCGCAATCAATTCAAGGCAAACATGACGAACGCGACTAGCTTAGCTAGTGAGATGGTCGCGTTTGCTAATTCTGGTGGCGGTCGCCTATTTATTGGTGTTGCCGATGATGGAGAGGTACACGAACTTGATACAGATAACGTGGGTAGGCTAAATCAACTTATTAGCAATGCAGCCACAAACCAAGTCAGACCGGCGGTCAATCCAAAGACCGAGAACGTCCCTGTTGGAAATGGGGTAGTGATTGTGGTTTCGATTGCAGACGGCCTGGGAAAGCCGTACATGGATAATAATGGGGCAATTTGGGTTAAAAATGGTAGCGATAAACGAAAAGTCACGTCGCGTGAAGAGATACAAAGGATGTTTCAGAATGCACAGCTCCTTCACGGAGACGACGTGCCTATCCCTGGAACCTCAGTCTCTGACATTGACTTGGAATACTTCCGAAAATTCTTCAAAAGTCGTTTTGATTTGGAACTGGACCAGCAAGAGTTGTCTCTGACTCAGGTGCTAGCGAATATGCGTCTCTTAAACAATGGATTGCTAACTGTTTCGGGAGCACTGCTGTTTGCTAAGGATCCAACACCACTGATTCCGACATTTCACATCAAGACGGTTTGTTATCCGGGAACAGATATACATACTACTGACTACAGTGATAGTGCTGATGTTTACGGACGTATTATCTCTCAGTTTGAAGATGGCCTCGCCTTTATCCTTCGCAACTTAAAAAGAAAACAGAAGAAACAAGGCGTCAACACGACAGGAATCTTAGAAATCCCCAAGATTGTTTTTGAGGAACTCTTGGCCAATGCGATCATACACCGCGATTACTTCATCTCGGCACCAATACGCATTTTTGTATTTGACGATAGGGTCGAGATCATCAGCCCTGGGCACCTTCCAAATAATTTGACTGTGGCAAATATTCGGAGCGGAAACTCCAATATCCGAAACCCGATTCTAGCTTCCTATGCGACTAAGGTGCTACCTTATCGT
>QIGM01000553.1 GCA_003230795.1 bacterium | reverse complement strand
ATAAGGGTTCCGACCTACTCATCTCTCGCATCTTTTTGACCTTACTTTTCAAGATCGCAAATAGATTCAACAACATCAGCTAATTTCGCTCGTTCTTGCAGAATTCTCTTACCCACCTGAACGCGTACAAGTTTTAAATAAAAACCCCCTTGATGAGTCACTTCTTTACGCATTCAATGAATAATGAATATCGTCCTTTTTGATTCAAATGAGCTCGACGCCGGCGGCATTGTAAGCGTCCGAGGTCGAAGAGCCGCGTATCTCAGCGAAGTACAGGGAGCGGAGCCGGGCGGAATCCTGAGGGTGGGCGAAATTGGGTCGAAGATGGGGCAAGCTGAACTTCTTGAAGTGAGCTCGGAGGAAGCGGTTTTGAAGGTCTTATCTCTTGATGAGCATTCTCCTGAAACTCACACCAACCTGATTATTGCGCTTCCGCGTCCTCAAATGCTGAAACGCATTCTTCAGAATGCAGCAACTATGGGTGTGAACAGAATTATGTTCATTCGCTCAGCTCGCGTGATTAAAAGTTATTTCGCCACTCCCGTGCTTGCAGAAGAGAGTATTCGTGAGCATCTCTTGCTTGGACTTGAACAAGGTGTTTCGACGAAATTGCCAGTTGTCAGTGTACACGATCGTTTTCGTCCCTTTGTGGAAGATGAACTTCCGGCGCTTTCAGCCGACTCTACGGTGTCTTTGCTTGCTCATACAAATGCAAGTTCGGATATTAGTGAGTTAGGACTAGTTGAAGGATTAGACTCGGACTCGCAGATAACCCTGGGGATAGGTCCCGAGGGTGGTTGGCAGGCTCATGAGGTAGAGGCTTTTGAGAATGCGGGCTTTCTTTGCTGTGGGCTTGGTGCGCGAGTGCTAAGAGTGGAAACGGCCGTTGTGTCTCTCCTCGGGCAAATCGAACTGCTTAGGAAATTACAGTAGCATCAAAAGAAATTGCAGTAGCATCAAAAAAAATTACAGTAGCATCAATTTTTAATGGCGAAGAAGAAGAAAACAAAAAGCGAAAAGGCTGCTGACGTTACGGCGGAGCAAGGGACTCCCCCGAGTGGAACTCTCCCGAGTAAAGTTGGGGAGCGTAGTCCCTCGCGCGCTTCGACAGACCTTGTTCGCTATGATCCTCTACGCAGTTATCTCAACGAGATTAGACATATTCCGACGCTTAGTCGCGAAGACGAGCGTGAGCTTGCGCTTAAGTATCTCGAAGAGGGGGACAAGGGTGCTGGTTATAAGCTGGTGCTCGCTAATCTTCGTCTCGTGGTGATGATCGCCAAAGAGTATCAACGCAACACGCAGAATGTTCTTGATCTTGTGCAAGAAGGCAATATTGGACTGCTTGAAGCGGTGAAGAAATTCGATCCCTTCCGGGGTGTGCGCTTTCCATCGTATGCAGTGTACTGGGTCCGGGCGTATATGCTGCGTTACTTGATTGCGAATGTGCGATTGGTGAAAGTCGGAACTACCCAGGCTCAGCGGAAGCTCTTTTTCAACTTAGTAAAAGAGAAAGAAAAGCTTGAGCGCGAGGGCTTTCGTCCAGAGGCGAAGCTTCTTGCTGAGCGTTTGAATGTGAAGGAGTCCGAAGTGCTTGAGATGCAGCAACGACTAGCTTTGCCCGATCTTAGCGTTGACGCTCCAATGGGCAAAGGCGAGGACGCCACCGATATGCACGGCCTGCTCTCAGATGGAGCAGCAAGCGTTGAAGATGTACTTGTTGAGGATCAGTTTGCCGACGCTGTTCGTGAAAGAATCGAAACGTTCAAGATTGACGCCGATGAGAAAGAGCGAGCTATTATCGAGCAAAGAATGCTCAACGAAGACCCTGCAACTCTGCAGGTAATTGCCGACCAATTTGGCGTTAGTCGAGAGCGAATTCGTCAGATTGAATCTCGCTTGAAGGACCGCCTAAAGGATTACCTAAGCGAATCGCTTGGTCTTGGTGAAAGCGGCCAGGTGATAATCGAAGACGAGGAGCTTTAAACGCAAAAGGCCGGCATGGGCCGACCTTTTGCGCGCTTTTGTGGGGTCCAGCTAGCGACGCTTGGCGTTAGTAAGGGGACGCTCTCTTTTTAGCGTGATGCTACCGTCTGAACCGAAATCATACTCCGCCACATTTCCAGAGAGTGCTCCGAAAGGTGCGTTGTGAGTGATTACAATTTGTCCAAGTGTAGCTGAAGGTAGGTTTGCAAAGATGATGTCGGTTCTGGTTCCACCCTTCGCTGTCGCTTCTTGAGCTGACACCACCGTGGTTCCATTAGAGTCTTTGATGGTAAAGATCACATCGATGTCTTTATCCCCTGCATTGTTAAGCTCAACAATTGCTGTGCCAGCAAAGTAACGATTGTAGCCACCGTAAAGTGTTGTTTCTGTGCATCGAACAGTGCTCGACTCAGAGTTGTTTTGAGCGAAAGCGTCTTCTACTGAAAACTTGTAGATACCAGTTTTGGGAGCGGTCAGAGAAACGCGAGCTCTTTCGTGAACAGCTTGCACTCCGTCCACCGGTGAAATCGCTGGGTAGTCATTTCCATTTGCAGAGGCGACAATGGCTTGAGAGTCAGGGCCCATCACCATCGTCTTAAACACATAGTACTCATCAGTAGCAGTAGTGGCGTAATCGAGTGCCAAAATCGCACACTCGTAACTTCTTCCTTGATGGAAGTAAGAGTTAATGACGTCTTCATCATCTAAGGATTGGTCATCTGCCATGGAGTAGCCCGGGCTTCGTGGTACGATTGATTGGGCTGCCGCCGTGACTTGACTGAGTAGAAGGGTGACTATCGAAACTGTTAATAGTTGAATTGCGGTTTTCATGATGCTCTCCTTGTATTTATTGAAATCGTTCAGTGGTGCTTCGCTTCGCCGTTTTCTTGCGATCTTAATAGGGTAGACTTAGCACATAGCGTCCCATTACATGCTGTGACTAAAGGCACTGGAGCGGTGTGACCCTAGACTCTTAAGTGCTTTCAAGGGCCCGAACGGCTGTCTTTAGTGCGCGGCTATGTGGGGCTAGGTAGTACGGGTTTAGCTAGTGGCTAACTCGATTTTGTGCTTT
>QIGM01000028.1 GCA_003230795.1 bacterium | reverse complement strand
AGAGATTGCAGCAAGCGGAGCGAAATTACTTGGCTGGCGTCTTGTCCCTGTGGAGCCTAGGGTTCTGGGAGAGAGCGCTCGTCCCTCGCGGCCGCATATTGAGCAAGTCTTTATAGAGTCTAACGTCCCCTTAAATGACGTGGAGCGAGCCCTCTTTTTTCTACGGCGAGGTATTGAGGAGCGAGTATCTTCTACTGCAATAAACTTAACTCGGCCGAGTCTTTATCTATAAGGGACTTCTTCTCGCTCCTCAGATAAGTCAGTTTTTTCTGGATTTGAAAGATGAGCGCGTGGTGACGAGGTTTGCAGTCGTCCATCAGCGTTATAGTACCAATACTTCCCCGAGTTGGGACAGGGCGCAGCCATGTCGATTTCTTGCACACAATGGGGAGATTAATACTTATCGAGGAAATGTTAATTGGATGCGAGCCCGTCAGAATTTGTTGAAATTTCCTGATTCTGGAGAGTTTCGCGCCTTCCCGTATCCAGCTATCCCTGATGGATTTAGCGACTCTGGTGCTCTCGACTCCGCAGCGGAGCTTCTTTATCACGGCGGTCGAAGTCTGCCGCATGCGATGAGTATGCTTGTGCCGACTGCGTGGGAGAATCATCAGGAACTCTCGCCTGAGGTTCGCGCATTTTATGAATATCATTCGTTCCTACAAGAACCTTGGGATGGTCCAGCGGCGCTTGTGTTTTGTGACGGAGTGAAACTTGGCGCGCTCCTTGATCGCAATGGATTGCGACCAGCACGTTATACTGTGTCGAGAGACGGGGTAGTGGTCCTAGCCTCGGAAACGGGTGTTCTAGAGTTCAGCGATGATGAGGTGGTCGGAAGAGATAGGGTCGCTCCAGGGGAGATGCTTCTCATTGATCTGGAGAGTGGTGAAATACTTTCAGATCATGAAGTCAAGCGAGAGCTCGCTCAGCAGGCTCCCTACGCAGATTGGCTTAGCAAACAAGCCATAGAAATCTCAGATTTACTTTCACCGGAGCAAAGCCCGCCGGCGCGAGTGCTAGATACCAAGTCCGCGCTTGCTGCTTTTGCATATACCGAGGAAGAACTTCGCGTACTCCTCCTTCCGCTTGGCTCCAAGGGTGAGGAGGGAATGGGTTCTATGGGAAGCGATACACCGCTTGCTGTTTTTAGCAGCCAGCGTCCTTTGTTATTTGATTACTTCAAACAGCTCTTTGCCCAAGTAACCAACCCTCCGCTTGATGCAATACGAGAGGAACTCGTGACTTCGCTTCGGGTTTACTTGGGAGCATGCACGAACCCACTCTCTGATGAGGCCGAGCAATGTCGAAAAATTGTTGTGAAATGTCCGATTCTGACGGAGTCGGAACTTGCGGCAGTTTCAGCTCTTTCTGATGACAAGTTGAAATCTCAGACTTTGTCGACTTGTTACAATCGTAAATCTACCGAATCTGAGTCCGTGACTGAGTTTCAGTGCGCCCTCGATAACTTGCTAGAGAAAGCAGAGCAGGCCGTACGGGATGGTGCGAGCATTCTTGTGCTGAGTGATCGAGACGCCAGCACCACAATGTTGCCGCTACCATCATTATTAGCAATTTCTGCGGTGCATCATCATTTACTCAAGACTGGTCTTCGTATGGGATGCAGTCTCATCGTGGATTCTGGAGAGCCTAGAGAAGTTCATCATATCGCACTGCTCTTTGGATTCGGTGCGACAGCGGTTTGTCCTTACCTTTGTTACGCAGCCTTGGAGTTCCTGCAGCAGCGAGGTGAGTTTGATGCGGGTGAGACAAGCGAGACGGTTCTCAGTAACTGCGTTACTGCCTTAGCAAAAGGGGTTCGAAAGACGATGTCGAAAATTGGAATTTCGACTCTCCAGAGTTATCACGGCGCACAAACGTTTGAATCCATTGGTTTGTCTGAGGAACTCCTTGAACGCTACTTTACTGGGATGTGCTCACGAATTTCTGGAGCAGGAATCGAAGAGATTGCAAGCGACTATTATCATCGTTTTGTCGATTCTTTTCCGTCTCCAGACGAGCAATCCGAAGTAGAGCTAAGGCTTGGCGGGGAATATAGTTGGCGTCGAGGAGAGCAAGCGCATTTAAATGACCCGAGCACAGTTGCTCTACTTCAGCATGCCGTCAGGAAAAGCTCGAAAGAAGTATATCAGCGTTATGCTGAAAAAGTGCTCGAAGAGAATCGACGTCAATGCGTGCTTCGAGGAGTTCTGGAATTTAACTCTCCCCAATCCGCAATTCCAATTGATGAGGTTGAAGGAGTGGACTCCATCTATAAGCGTTTTAAGACTGGTGCGATGTCGTTTGGCTCCATATCTTTTGAAGCACATGCGATTCTTGCGATTGCGATGAACCGAATTGGCGGGAAGAGTAATACCGGAGAAGGCGGAGAGGATGAACTTCGCTACAGAGACTACGAGAGTTTCGAAGCGCAAAAGGAAGCTTTCAGGGCAGCATCTCCATATCTTGCTGATTTACTCATCGAAGGCGACTCTGCACGGAGCGCGATAAAGCAAGTTGCTTCAGGACGTTTCGGTGTGACGAGCGCTTACCTTGTTAATGCAGACGAACTGCAGATAAAGATAGCCCAAGGTGCTAAGCCCGGAGAGGGCGGACAGTTGCCCGGGCACAAGGTCGATGCCTGGATAGCGAAGGTTCGAAATTCGACACCAGGGGTAGGATTAATTTCACCGCCACCGCATCATGATATTTATTCGATAGAAGATATTGCCCAGCTTATCTACGATCTGAAAAACGCGAACCGGCTGGCCGATATTAGTGTGAAGCTTGTTTCTGCCTTGGGAGTAGGAACGGTAGCGGCAGGTGTTGCCAAGGCCAAGGCAGACACGATTCTCGTGAGTGGAGCTGATGGGGGAACAGGAGCTTCTCCGCTTTCTTCAATTAAGCACGCGGGATTGCCTTGGGAACTCGGGCTTGCCGAAGTGCAACAAGTGCTATTGATGAATGGTTTAAGATCTCGTGTAAAGTTAGAGGTCGACGGCCAGCTTAAGACAGGCAGAGATGTAGCCATTGCGGCACTGCTTGGAGCGGAGGAGTTCGGATTTTCAACTGCACCGTTAATAGCATCGGGATGTATTATGATGCGAAAATGTCATCTTAATACCTGCCCAGTGGGTGTGGCGACTCAAGATCCAAGTTTGCGTGCGAAGTTTACAGGGCATCCTGACGCTATTATCAACTTTATGCGTTTCGTTGCGGAAGAACTAAGAGAGATAATGGCCGAACTCGGATTTGCGACTCTCGATGAGATGGTCGGC